>NZ_AZRN01000036.1 GCF_002895565.1 Petrotoga mexicana DSM 14811 | reverse complement strand
CCTTTCTAAAAAGGGTGGGCTGCGGGGCGAAGGGGCGCTAAAGTAAGTTTTAAAGTAAGTTTAGAGTTTTTAAAGATAATTTAATAAAATAAAATGACATAGGGGGCATTAGAGTGATAAAAAGAGCATTGTTAAGTACTTACAAAAAAGATAAAGTAGTTGATTTCGCGCAAACTCTTCAAGAACTTGGAATTGAAATTATTTCAACGGGTGGAACCGCTAAGAAACTTCAGGAGAATGGTATCAAAGTTACGCCCGTTGAAGAAATCACTAATTTTCCCGAAATATTAAATGGAAGGGTTAAAACTTTGAATCCTTTTATACATGGAGGTATCCTTGCAAGAAGAGAGAACATTCAAGATATGGAAACTTTGCAAAATTTAAAGATAAAACCGATAGATCTTGTTTATGTTAATCTTTATCCGTTTGTAGAAGTAGCTAACAAACCTGATGTTGATCTGAATGAGTTGATTGAATTTATAGATATAGGTGGACCAACCATGATAAGATCTGCAGCCAAAAATTACAAAGACGTTATAGTTGTAGTAGATGAATCTGATTTGGAACAGATATCAGCTAAATTAAAAAATAGAGAAGAGTTTGATGAGAAATATAGATTGTACTTAGCTTCAAAAGCCTTTAATTTGACTGCCTTTTACGATAGCTGTATAAGTAATTATCTAAATGCTCAATTGAAAGATAATGATGATTTTCAAGAATTTTTAACCGTTCCATTTGAAAAAAGCTATGAAATGAGATATGGTGAAAATCCCCATCAAAGTGCCACTTTTTACAAAAATACTTTAAGTGCAGGAGCTATGACTTCATTTGATCAATTAAATGGGAAAGAGTTGTCCTTTAACAATTTGAGAGACGCAGATTCTGCCTGGAAAGCTGTGAATGAGTTTGAAGATATAGCATGTTGTTGTTTAAAACACAGTTCTCCTTGTGGTATTGCTTTAGGAGATAGTGTTTTAGAAGCATACAAAAAGGCTTATTCATGCGATTCTGTTTCAATATTCGGTGGGATAGTTGCTTTTAACAGGAAAATTGATGTTGAAACCGCACTTGAGCTAAAAAAAATATTTCTTGAAATAATAATGGCTCCAGAGTATGATGAAGAGGCTTTAGATATTTTAAAAAAGAAAAAGAATTTAAGAATATTGAAAATGAACTCTAAACCAATTGATATGTACGAATATGTGTCCGTTGATGGGGGAATCCTTGTTCAAGAAGTTGATAAAGGGGTTATAAATGAATTTAAGGTTGTAACAGATACTAAAGTTCCAGAAAAAATCAAAGAAGAACTTTTGTTCGCGTGGAAAGCGGTAAAACACGTAAAATCAAATGCAATAGTCGTATCAAAAAACAAGGCTACCACAGGCATAGGGCCTGGCCAACCCAACAGAATCTGGGCTGCTACTCAAGCTTTAGAAAGAAGTAAAGGGAAAGGAGGAGACGTTTTAGCTTCAGATGCATTTTTTCCTTTTAGTGATGTGGTAAAAAAGGCAGCGGAATACGGAATAAAAGCAATAATTCAACCCGGAGGGTCAATCAGGGATGATGAGTCTATTCAGGCGTGTAACAAATATGGAATAGCTATGGTATTTACGGGAATGAGACATTTCAAACATATCTAATATTTCTTTATTTATAGTATACAAAGCACCCATTTTTTGGTATACTATTAATGGGTGATTAAAATGAATGTAAAAATCAAATCTCTTATTTTACTAGGAATTACAATCTTTTCTTTTTATTTTTTAAGGGTAGATTTTGAAAGTATTGCTCTTTTAGATGCTTTAATGGTAATAGCATTAACTGCTATTTCTGATAATATAAGGGTTTATTGGAATTACAGCAATAGGTTGGTCTCTAACACCGTGGGTTTTGTATATGCTTTTATATTGGGGCCGCAATATATTTTAATTTCCTCTTTGGTCATTCTTTTGAGTAAAACAAAACATCAAGAAATAAGTAGAAAGTTATACAGGACTCTCGTGTTCTCCACGAGCTATTCTTTGGCTGCTTTGATTTCTTATAGATTTAGTCCACCTCTTTCTATATTTTTATTTTTGACTATTTCGAAAATTATTAACACCATTATAGTTGAAGGTAGAAAAAATTTTGATTTTTCAGTGTTTATTTATGAATATCTTTACTTTTTGAGTCTTTTACCATTTTCTTACTTGTATTTACAATTCGGGTTTTCGCCTTTTAAGTACTTAATAATTTCTGTGAACTTATTGATACTAATGCTTTTTTATCTGATAATTAAAACGAGAAACGATAAAAACGATGAGATTTTGAGAACCCAAAGAATACGAAAATTAAACGATGTGATTGTTAATTTAAGCAAGGTTATCAGGCAACTTTCCTTGAAGGTATCCTCCGAAAAAATTCTCGATCAAATAGCAGAAATAATGCAGAAAAATATGGGTTATGCATATGTTCTTATCAGTTTGTTTAATTATCAGAATAATAAAGTTGAAAGAATAGCACATCGAGGTCTAAAAGAAGAAATGTTTGAAAAAATTAAAGGTCAAGAGGTTCCTATATCTGAAGTTCTTAAATTTATGGATGAAAAATATAATTATAAAGATACCTACTTTATTCCTCACGCTGATAAAATAAGCGAAACTTATACTTATCAACCTAGGGATGAAGTGAGCATAGATTATTTAGAAGATAATCAGAATTTATGGGATCCTGATGATTTATTGCTATTAGCTTTGAGAGATGAAAGAAACAACATTATAGGGTATATATCTTTGGATTCTCCAGAAAATAATTTAAGGCCGTCTAAAGAGGAGTTGAACATTTTATCGGTTTTCGCTCAGTTAGTCTCACTGGCGTTGGAGCATTCACAAAAATTCATGGAGATTAGAGACCAAGCCGAGAGAGATAGTTTAACGGGACTTTTTAACCATTCTAAATTATTTTATGATTTGGAAAATTTCGAAAAAAATAAAGAGAAGATCTGTGCTGTATTTATAGATTTGGACGATTTCAAGGATATAAACGACAAATATGGTCATAAGTTTGGTGATGAAGTACTTATAAAATTTTCTCAATTAATTTTGAATACTGTCAGAAATAAAGACAGGGTTTATAGGTATGGAGGAGACGAATTTGTAATTTTATTTGCTGGTATTTCAACAGAGATTGGGATAAAGATTGTAGAAAGGCTTTATGATGCGTTACAAAATTTTCAACCAAAGATCAGTTTTAGTGCTGGATTAAGTACTTGTGATGAAGTAATTAATAGTTATAAAGAGATCGTTGAAATTGCAGACAGAAAAATGTATCTATCGAAAAATCAAGGTAAAGGCAATTTGATGGTGTAGTGGATCTTTCTTTTGCTAGACATTTTAGAAATAAGACGAGGGTGGGTAGCGGAGCTAAGGGGCGCTATATACAAAATTTTAAAGTTTTTAAAAAATAGTTTTTTCTAACAGGAGGATAAAAATAATGCGAGTACTAGTAATAGGCAAAGGTGGTAGAGAACACACAATAGCGTGGAAGTTGTCTCAAAGTGAAGATATAGAAAAAGTGTTTGTAACCCCTGGGAATGATGGTATATCAATTGAAAATAAATGTGAAAGTTTAAAAATAGAATCTATCGAAGATATTATAAATTTTGTTAAGAATAATAATGTAGATATGACAATAGTTGGTTCAGAAGAGTATTTAGCAAAAGGAATAGTTGATAAGTTTGAAGAATCAGGTTTAAAAATAATTGGCCCCAATCAAAAAGCTGCCCAATTAGAAAGTAGTAAGATATTCGCAAAGAGTTTCATGAAAAGGCACAACGTTCAAACAGCTTCTTTTAACACTTTTGTTGAGTTAAAAAATGCCCTTGAATATTCCAAGAAGGCTTCTTATCCATTGGTGATAAAAGCCGATGGTTTAGCAGCAGGTAAAGGTGTTTTTATATGTAATTCTTATGAAGATTCTACCCAAGCTCTTAATGAACTTATGAAAGAAGAAAAATTTGGTGAATCTGGTAAAAAAATTGTTGTTGAGGAATTTTTGAAAGGTTTTGAAGCTTCTATTTTTTTGCTGTTGGATGGTCAAAGCTACAAATTTTTCAACGTTTCGAAGGATCATAAGAAACTGTTAGAAAATGATCAAGGCCCAAACACTGGAGGTATGGGAGCAATTACACCTCATCCTGATGTAGATGAAAAATTAATGAAGGCAATATTTCAAAAAATCATTAATCCAACTATCAACGGTTTAAAAGAAGAGGGTTTATTATATAAAGGATTTTTGTATATAGGCTTAATAATAAAAAAAGAAAACACCCCGAACGGGGTCAAGGATGAACCCTATGTATTGGAATACAACGTCCGTTTAGGAGACCCTGAAGCCCAATCAATGCTTTATTTATTAAAATCTGATTTTGTTGATATTATAAAGGACATAAGAGAAGAGAGAGTTAACACTGCCAATATCGAGTTTTATGACGGATTTTCTTTTTGCCTCGTACTTAGTAGCAAAGGCTATCCTTTTTCCTATACAAAAGGTGAAAGGATCACAATAAAACCTGGAATAACTTCGAAAATCTTTTATTCTGGCGTTAAAAAAGATGGTGAAAATTTACTTACCGATGGTGGTAGGGTATTATCGCTAGTAAATAAGGCAGATACATTAGAAGAGGTACGAAATATTGTTTATGATGAAGCAGAAAAAGTACATTTTAAATCAAAGTATTATAGAAAGGATCTCTAGTGAAAGTTTAACCACTTTTGTTAATTTTATGGCGGCTCATGGATTCTTCAATCTTAAGATATCCCTTTTTCATAGCTTTTTTACTAACTTGGACGTTAAATTGGTCGTCTTTGATTTTTCTCATCTTCTTTTCTATGCTTTTTGAGCGTTCAGAATCTTTTTTTAGGATGTTTTCTATAATGTTTTTTACGGTGATTTCAGTTCTAAATGGTTCTAATTGTTTCAATAATTCAAATCTTTCTTCTAACGTTTTAGAAAAAGTTTCAAAATCATTGTTCTTTAGCGAGCCGTCTAAAATTTCTTCCGTTTTGTTTATTTTACTTATTATTTCTTCTATTGGTATATTTGGAGTATTCATTTAAAACCCACCTTTTCTCTTTCTTTTATTGAATTTACTATCTTTAGATAATCTAAAACTTGTTTTAGCACCCCTTCGCCCGAACGTTAAGGGTTCCCACTTAAAAACCCCAAATTCGAGGTCAAAATCATTTAAAAACATCGTTTGCACACTGCGGCAAACAGGGCTTTGCTCTTTTGTCCCGATCCCCACCCGAAGTGTCCTTTTTGAATTATACCATATTTACTCGCTTTACATAGCAAAATGGCGAATATTTGTATTTAGAGACGTTTAACAGAGATTAGAGCTCATTATAATCGATTATTTCACTTTTTTGATGTTTTCTTGTATAATATAAGTTGGAGATTTTTTTATTTGCCAAATGGAAAAGGAGAATTCATTATGGAAACCAAAGTTATTGAAGTGGATCCATTAAATATTGAAGAGGAGAAAATTAAAGAAGCAGCTCAGGCAATCAAAGAAGATAAAACAGTAGTCTTTCCTACTGAAACGGTTTACGGTTTGGGAGCCAATGGCCTTTCAGAAAATGCCGTGAGAAAGATTTTTAAGGCAAAAGGCAGGCCTTATGACAACCCTTTAATTCTTCATGTGGCTAACGTTAGATCTTTTTTGGAGTACACTTATATTTCTTATACTCTTTTGGAAAAAATAGAAAGATTATTGCCAGGTCCAATTACTTTTGTATTAAAGAAAAGGGAGATTGTTCCAAATATTGTAACAGCAGGAAAAGATACTATAGCTTTAAGAATGCCGGCTCATCCTGTTGCCTTAAAATTGATAGAATACGCTGAAGTGCCAATTGCCGCACCGAGTGCTAATGTTTCGGGTAAGCCTAGTCCAACAATGGCGGAACATGTTTTAAAAGATATGTTTGGAAAAGTTGATTATATAATTGTTGGAGGTAAGGTAGAGTTTGGAGTAGAATCGACGATAATTGATTTAACTCAAGGAAAGATACCAATAATATTACGTCCAGGTCCTATTCCACCTGAAAAATTAAAAGAGATTTTTGGTGATATTATCATTCCTGATTTTGCATATGGGAAAATAGAACCTGATTATATAAAATCTCCGGGTATGAAGTATCGACATTACGCTCCTAACACCCCCGTTATTTTAGTTGAACATGATGATGTGGATACTATGGTGAAAAAGGTTTTAGAAGAAGTAAAAAATTACAACAATCCAATAGTTCTATGTCTTAAAGAACATGTTGGCTATTATAAGGATCATAATATTAATTTTGACACTATAGGTAGTGAAGCAAATTATTATGAATTTGCAGTGAAACTTTTTGAAATGCTTAGAAAATACGATGAAAAAATTGATGCTATGATTATTGAAGGTATAGAAGACAAAGGGATAGGTATAGCGGTTATGAACCGTTTAAGAAAGGCATCGTACAAGATAGTATAAAGATACACCCCGAACGTGGTCAAAGAAAACTGCCCCAAAGGGGATTCAAGGTAAAGAAAGGAAGGGGGAAAATTGGAACTTTTATTTGATGTTGGTAACTCTTATACGATGGCAGGGATACACGAAGACGGTAAGTTTTTGACTTGGAGAATTGGACCGAGTAGTTTTGAATCAGAGGATGGGTTATTTGTTGTCATTTCAAATTTATTAAATCGGGCAAATGTTGATTTAAAAAGGATAACTTTGGCAGGTATCTCGTCCGTGGTTCCCAATGTTAACTTTATTTTAGAACAGATGTTAAAGAAATATTTTAATGTTGAAACTATTTTTGTTACTACTAAGAATAAAATTAATAATATAGGATATTTGGTTGACTATCCTAATGAAATAGGTGCAGATAGAATATGCAACGTTATTGCATGTAAAGAAGAGTATGGCGATCACGTAATTGCTCTAGATTTTGGAACAGCTATAACCGTTGATGTTTTGGAAGGGGGTAATTTTGTAGGAGGGGCGATAATTCCAGGATTTAAGACGGCTATAAGCGCTTTGTTTTCTAGAACTGCCCAGCTTCCTAAGGTGGAGATAAAGGTGCCTGAATACCATTTGGGAAAAAATACAGTCGACAATATTCAAATAGGGGTAATAAAAACAACATTATATGGGATAGAAAGGCTTATTCACGAAATAAAACGAGAAAGGAACAAAGATTTTGTCGTTGTAGCAACGGGAGGAGACATGAGTTTCCTCTCAAGTAAAGTATCTATTTTCAAACATTACGATCCATATTTAACCCTAAAGGGGATATTATATTATTCTAGAGAAATTAAAAAATTGCGATAGGAGGCAACGATTTGAACTTCTTGGTTGTTAATCCTTGGATCTACGATTTTGCCGCATATGATTTTTGGCTTAAGCCATTAGGGTTGTTATACATAAGTGAGGTACTAACTTATTTAGGTCACAATGTAACGTTTATAGATCTGCTAAATCGCCATGATAACGATTTAATTGTAAAATATCCTCCAAAAGATAAAAAGTACGGAACTGGTAAATTTTATAATGAAAGAGTCGAAAAGCCAACTATATTAAAGAACATCCCTAGAAAATTCAAAAGGTATGGATTACCTTTAAAATTGTTTGAAAGTAAATTAGAAGCAATAAAAAAACAGAACAAAGTTGATGCAATCTTGGTGGGAATCACTTTAACATACTGGTACTACGGTGGGGAAAAAACCATCGAAATTTTGAGAAGCTTCTTTCCAAAAACTCCTATTTTTTTAGGTGGTATTTATTCCACCTTGTATACTGAACATGCAAAAGATGTTTTTTCCAAATTTAAAGTTAATATTTGCCCAGGAACGGGCATATTTCCTTTAAAGAAAGTTTTGGAAATACTAAACGAGAATCTTACAGAATTAAATAACTTCAACTGGTTTGAAGATATTGATCTGACCTATGATTTTTATGATTCCTATCTCACTTATGTTGTTTTGGTTTCTTCCGTAGGTTGTCCTTTTCATTGTACGTATTGTGTAACTCCGAAGATGTGGAAATTTCAATACAGGAGTATAAACAAAATAATAAATAATATAGAGTATATTCTTAAAAAAAGACCTTATGTAAAAGATTTCGTTTTTTTTGACGATGCGTTCTTATTAAGAAAAGATATTAAAGAATTGTTGGAATCTTTATCTAAATTTGACGTTCAATATCATTTGCCCAATGGTGTACATGCCCGACGTGTTGATGATGAAATAGCTTTGTTATTAAAAAAAGCAAATTTTAAGACTATAAAACTCGGGTACGAAAGCTATGATTTTAATATTCAAAAAGGAACGGGGTTTAAGGTAACTAATAACGATCTTGTTAAAGCCGTTACATCTCTAAAAAATGCTGGTTTTGATATGAATGATATTTATGCTTACGTGTTGGTGAATCTACCATCTCAAAATAAAGATGATGTAAAACAAGCTGTAGATTTCTGCCATTCTCTCGGAATAAAGGTGAATTTAAACGAATTTACTCCAATTCCTGGTACCGTTGAATACGAAGAACTTGTCAAAAAAAATGCTATATCTTCAAACACCGATCCTTTGCTTCTTAACAACACTATTATTCCTTATTGGTCGCATTTTGGTCTTTCCATTAGTGATCTTGAAGAAGTTAAGAAATATACTGAAGTCAAATATAGTGATTAGAAGAGATTATTGGGCATTAGAGGCTATTAAAATTGATTACGCTAGAAAATCTTTGAATTCTTTAGATTGACAAATAAGAATAAATTGACTATAATTATAGTCAAGGGGTGTGAAATATGTATTTAAAAGATTTTACATTTTATAGTTTAGCTGAAGCTAAAGCAAAATTCTCTCAAGTTGTTGATGAAGTTGAAAAAAAGGACGTTGTTATCACCAAAAATGGTTTGCCAAAGGTTGTTTTGTTAGACTATGATAAATTCGTAAAACTCATGGATTTTGTTGATGAAGTTAGAGATATTTCCCTTTTTGAGATAGAAAACGTTGAAGAATATCAGAGAATTAAGGATTTTTTTAAGGATTTTGATTACTGAGTTCATCATTCTTTTTGAGTTGACTATGGGGTAAATGGTATAGACCTTTTTTTCCTTATGGATGGGTAGCGGAGCGAAGGGGTGCTAAAACAAGTTTTAGACTTTTTAAAGACAGAAAAAATTAAAAGATGGAGGTGCTTTTTAATGGCTCAAGTTATATTAGACAAGGTTAACAAAGTTTACCCAAATGGATTTCATGCAGTAAAGGATGCAGATTTTGTAATAGAAGATAAGGAGTTTCTTGTACTACTCGGTCCTTCAGGATGTGGAAAAACTACTACTTTGAGGATGATTGCAGGGTTAGAAGACATTACAGAAGGAACAATAAAAATTGACCAAAAAGTTGTAAATGATGTGGAACCGAAGGATAGAGATATAGCTATGGTTTTCCAAAATTATGCCCTTTATCCACATATGACGGTTTACGACAACATGGCTTTTGGATTGAAATTGAGGAAAACACCTAAAGACGAAATCGAGAGGAGAGTTCGAAACGCCGCAAAAATTCTTGGGATTGACCATTTATTGGATAGAAAACCGAAACAATTATCAGGGGGGCAAAGACAGAGAGTTGCACTAGGTAGAGCTATCGTAAGGGATCCTAAAGTGTTCTTATTTGATGAGCCTCTTTCAAACTTAGATGCAAAATTAAGGGTTCAGATGAGAGCTGAGCTTAAGAAACTACAAAAAAGGTTGGAAGCTACAGTCGCTTATGTTACACATGACCAAGTTGAGGCTATGACTATGGCTGATAAAATTGTTATTATGAACGAAGGAGTAATTCAACAGGTTGGAGGAGCTTTTGATGTATACAATAATCCGGCCAACATTTTTGTCGCCGGATTTATTGGGACGCCTCCAATGAATTTCTTAAATGTAAAAGTAACAAGAGATAATGGTATTTGGTTCAAAGCAGAGGGAATCTCTATAAAAGTACCCGAGGATAAAGTATCTTTACTTGAAAATTATATAGATAAAGATATTATCTTTGGTGTAAGACCAGAAGATATTTATGATAAAAACTTTTTTGAAGGTGCTGATGAATCTAATATTTTAAACACTATGGTTGATGTTGTTGAGCCTTTGGGTAGTGAGACTTTACTTCATTTAACTATCAATGGTCAATCTATGACCGCAAAGGTAAGCCCTCAAACACGAGCAGAATCTGGACAGAATTTTGAAGTTGCAATCGATTTAAAAATGATACATGCTTTCGATAAGGAAACAGAACAAGCTATATTTTAATTTTTATGAATTCATACCCTTTGTGCGATTGTCACAAAGGGTTTTATCTAAAAATTTAATAATAATATAAACTGGGGGGATTCTATTGGTCATTAAGTTGGTATTCGGAGCTTTAGAAGGTGATAAAATTGATCTTCCTGTTCATTACAACAGACCTTTGCAAGGATTGTTTTACTATTTAATGTCTAATGCTGTGCCTAAGTACCACGATTTAGGAACAAGATCTGAAGATAAGAAGTTGAAGCTTTTCACTTTTTCAAGAATTTATCCCTATAACTCTTTTAAAGTTGAGAAAAGAAGAATGATTTTTAAAGGTTTATTCAATATTTATTTCGCTTCACCAATTAATAAATTAGTAGAAGCAATTTTGAATTCTTTAAATGAACAAAAGGTTGTGAGAATCGAAAAAAATTATTTTACTTTGATGAAGTATGAAGTTATTCATAATGAAGTTAATGAAGAAATGCTTGTTAAAACTTTGTCTCCCATTACAGCATATTCAACTATCGTTCTACCAAACGGGAATCGTTATACTCATTATTTTTCTCCTTACTCATCAGATTTTAAAAAACTGATAGAAGAAAACCTCAGGAGAAAAGCTTTGGCATTGGAAATTGGAATAAAAAATAACAATTTTTATATAGAGCCTTATGGTATAACGGAAAAAAATGAAAAATTACTTTTTTACAAAGATATTATTATAAAAGGATGGACTGGATATTTCATTTTAAAAGGTGATACTCAATTGTTGAAATTAGCGCTTAATTCGGGATTGGGAGCTAAAAATGCACAAGGTTTTGGAATGATCCTTCCTGTAGAAAAGGATTCCATCAAAGAAAGAAGTTTTTTAGAACTTGCTGAAGAAGGCTGAAATATAGATACATTGTAATTTTAAATTAAAAGTTCGGGGGTGTAATTATTGAATAAAAAAAATATCATATATGCACAATCGGGAGGAGTTACTAGTGTCATAAATGCTTCTGCATATGGACTGATAAGCAAGGCTTTAAAGGATCCACAAATTGATAAGATATATGTGGGAATAAATGGTATTACAGGGGTTCTTGAAGGTAAATTATTCGATTTAACAAAAGAATCTGTTGATAAAATAAATAATTTGAAAGCTACACCAGCAAGTGCCTTTGGTACTTGCAGACATAGATTAAAAGAAGGTGATGAAGAAGGTTTTCAAAAACTTTTTAAAACGTTCGAAGATTACAATATTAGTTATTTCTTTTATAATGGTGGTAACGATTCTATGGACACGGCCCATAAAATCGACGAGTATTCAAAAAAGATAGGTTATGATTTAAAAGTCATAGGGATTCCAAAAACAATAGATAACGATCTGTACGGCACTGATCACTCTCCAGGTTATGGTTCTGCAGCAAAGTATTTGGCAATTTCAATGTTGGAAGCAAGTATAGACACGCGTAGTATGGCAAAAGACTCTACAAAAATTTTCATAATGGAGACAATGGGTAGACATGCGGGTTGGCTTACAGCTGCTACTTCGTTAGCTAAATTAAATGGGGATTTTGGACCTCATGTTATTTTGTTGCCAGAAAGAATTTTTGAAGAAGATAATTTTATAGATAAGGTTCAAAAAGAGGTAAGTAAGAATGGTTACTGTACGATAGCTGTTTCGGAAGGTATTAGGTATAAAAGCGGTGCATTTGTTTCTGATATGGGATACACCGATAGTTTTGGAAACAGACAGTTGGGAGATGTTGGAAGGGTTGTAGCCAACATTATTTTAACAAGGTTAGGCTTGAAAGTACATGTGTCCATTCCAGATTACCTCCAGAGAAGTGCAGGACACATCGTTAGTAAAACTGATCAAGCTGAAGCTGTTATGATAGGGGAAAAAGCCTTAGAATATGCTCGGGATGGTATCTCAGGATTTATGGTAACAATTAACCGTCTCTCAAATGACCCTTACAAAATAGAATTTGGAAAGGTCCCATTATTCGAGGTAGCAAATAACACCAAATATTTACCTGAAGAATATATTTCTGATGACGGTTACGGTGTAAATGATGATTTTATTGATTATGCCAAACCTTTAATTCAAGGAGAAAGTTATCCATCTTACGAAAATGGTATTCCTAAATACGTATCTTTTCCAATTGAAGATAGATAAGTTATAGAATAAAAACCTGTTATAAGATCTCAAGCATAAAGTTAGGGATCAGAGCACACCCCAAACAAAAAGCCGAGCAGTGCGCTCGGCATTTGTTTAATGATTTAAGGTTTTTTGATATCTTTTGGGCCTATTGGTGGATTTTCGTTCAGGTCTTTTAGTACTATTTCTATAGCCATATCGAGTTGTGGATCTTTCTTTTCTTTATAGTCTTTTGGGGTAATATCTATTTCAATATCCGGATCGGTTCCATAATTTTCAACGTCCCATCCAACATCTTTAAACCAAAAGGCCATTTCTGGTTGGGTTGTTATAGTGTGATCGACAAGCGGGTTTCTAGGCCAAATTCCAATCACTCCGCCCCACGTCCTCTTACCAATAAGTTTCCCTAGTTTCAACAGTTTGAAGGAGTGACTAAAAATATCCCCATCTGAACCAGCAAACTCATTCGTTATAGCAACCATTGGACCTCTAACACTATCATATTGATAGGCTTCGGCCTCTCTATATGGTGAAAGATCATATCCGATAAACTTTCTATTCAATTTATCCAAAATCATTGAAGATACAAAGCCACCACTGTTGACCCTTACATCGATTATGAGTCCGTCATATTTGACTTCGCTTAAGAAGTTTCTGTGAAATTCTGCGTATCCAGTATATCCCATATCTGGGATGTGAATGTATCCAATCCGTGAATCAGTTTTTTCATGAACATATTTCTTGTTTTGTTCTACCCATTCTCTGTATCTTAGAGACGTTTCATCTTTTAACGTTTTGACAACATACTTTCTTTTATGTTCAATATTATCGCCGTTTGATACTACTATTTCAACATCTTTGCCACTGTAATTCACCAAAATTTCATTAGGTATTTTATCCTTTATTTCTATACCGTTTATCGATAATAGATAATCTCCTTCTTTTACTTCGACTCCTGGCCCAAGTAATGGTGGTTTATTTTTTTCATCCCATATGTCTCCCTTGACAATGTGACTTATTTTGTATAGATTTCTATCTTCATCCAGTATCAAATCTGCCCCTAAATACCCTATTTTGTAAACTGGTTTAGGTTTGTATTCTCCCCCCATTTCATAGGCATGTGATGATTTTAACTCTCCTTGCATTTCCCATATTAAATCAGAAAATTCTGTTCTTGTTGCTATTCTTTCAACTAAAGGATAATACTTTTCTAATATTTTGTCCCATTCGATTTCGTCTAGTTTGTCTTTGTTCCAAAAATAAAATTTTTGTAGACGCCAAGCTTCACAAAGCATTTGTCTCCATTCTAACAGTGGTTGAACTTCCACATTGACTCTGTGAAAATCTATCCAGCCGCACTTTCTCGTATACTTATTTTCGCATTCTTTTTCTTGTTCTGGGGAGGGAGGATTAGAAATTTTAAGAATTCTTAATCCATCGTCTATCAGAATTGCGATTTTCTCTTTGTCCTCGGAAATTTGAAATTCTGAGATGCCCTCAAGATAAGTTTTTTCTTCTTTTTCAATAAGATCATAGTATTTGAGGGTTAATTTTTCATGTTTCTCGCTGAGCATATCTTCTTCATCTTCCAGTACACCACTTACAGTAGAAATAGTATAAAAAACTTTATCTTTTGCAGCTTGTATGTTTACATATCTTTCTTCACTAACTGGGAAGGGTATAATTCTATCAGCGATGTTATCAAAATCAATATCAACTTTTATTTCTTCTTCTTCTTCTTCTTTGTCTTTCCCTTTTTCTTCTTCTTTAATTATTTCCTGAAAAGGTGAAAAGATATCTTTTTTGAGTGTTATAAGATAAGGTTTAGTACCTTTTGCGAAGGCTGCATTCATTTGAAGCCTATCTTCAATTGGATTGAATATCCTATAAGATATAAAATAAAGGTATTTTCCGTCTGGATCAAAGACAGGGTCTACATCAAGCAGAATTGGTTCTGTAACTTGCTGCATCTCTCCTTTTACTTTATCAAATATCATAATAGCGGCTTGTTTGCTGTTTATAAATTTTGAATAAGCAATCCATCTACCATCTGGAGAAAAAGAATATCCATTAATGGGACCAACGGTACTTTTATCCACATCAATCTTTTTATGGTTTCTCAAATCGATCAAGATAAGTTCGTTTCTTTGATTAGTTAACAAGATTTCTTCATCTTTAGGAGAGGCAACGATATTCATAACCCTTCCTAAATCATATTCCTCGACTTTATCGATTAAATTGCCACTTTTTAAATCGTACACCTCGATATGTTCATTATTATTTTCATCGCTTATTGTTACAGCCTTTTCTTCATCTTCCAGATTTAGGTAGGTGGTAAGTCTATATCTGACACCGCTTTCTTTCCCAAGTTGTTTAACGGGACCGTACCAGTTGTTGTAATAAAAGCTTTTGCCTCTGTGAGTGCTTATTAAATTCTCAGCATCTTTAGAAATAGAGAAACCTTCAAAATACTGTGTGGATTCAACAAATTTTCTGTTTCTTTGTGGTAAGGTACTGTAATATTTTATATCTACCTTTTCTGATACGTTAGTTGATAAATTCAAAATGTAAATATCCGAACCGGCATGGTATACAATATTGTTTCCATCAGATTTTGGGTTTCTGACATAAAAATCGTTATGATACGTATGTTTTTTTAGATCTTTTCCTTCTACTGTACAAGAATATATGTTAGCGACATCCTCATGGTCTGAGACGAAGTAAATTCGGTCTTGAATCCATATTGGATTGGCAAAGTTGGATTTTAAGTCGATCAATTTTCTGAAGTTGTAGTTCCCTTCTACATCCATCAGTAATTCTCCAGCTGTTCCACCTCTGTACTTTTTCCATCGAGCTGGATCTCCAGTTTTTCTTCCCAAAACGATGCCTTTTTCTTTTCCAAATGAGATTTCAGTGGCTATTCCAAAATCTAATTGCTTTAACTTCCTTTTATCTTCAACGTCGACTTCCCATAGGGATGTAATTCTTTTAAAAGGTTGGGTATAATTTGATGAAAAAATTATCTTTCCGTCATGCCAACAAAGTACTTTGCTGTTTGCACCTAAGTAAGTTAACCTAATTGGTACACCACCTGTAGATGGAATTATATATACATCTGGTACACCTTCATCTCTTCCTGTAAAGGCTATCCATTTTCCATCTTCAGAAAAAGTAAGGTCGGAGATTTCTCCAACATTTGAGGTTAATCTTCTGGCTACTCCCCCTGAAGAAGAAACTACCCAAATGTCATCTTCAGCAACAAAGGCTATTTGATCGTTGTAAATAGTCGGAAATCTGTAGTAACCGTTGAACTCTTCACTCATGAATTCTTCCCCCTTTTGTCATTATAAGTTTTCATAGAGATAGTTGATTATTGAATTTTCAAACTCTTTCACCTTTTGAACATCTAAAGGAAAGTTGTTTTCCATTAAGCTAAAAATATAATATTTTCCACTTTTTGATTTGAAAATTCCACTGATGGCAGAATCGTAATACAAAGTTCCGGTTTTTGCATAAATTTCAAAGTTAAAACGTTTTTCAAGAGTACTTTCTTCGTATGGCGATGCTAAGTAATCTAAAAATTTAGATTGGTATTGTGAATATAGATAAAATAAAGTATCTGCCAACATCTTTGGGGAAATTAAGTTGTACATAGATAATCCACAGCCATCTTTAATTACATAATCGGTTGTGTCGTATCCTAAGGTTTCTTTGATGACTTTCTTAAAGTGATTTTCGGAATCTTCTATTTCTCCGTTACCGTAAATAGCGCCAAGATCTCTAAAAAGCTGTTCGGCAATCTGGTTATCGCTAATCTCCAACATTTGTTGTATTATATCTGTTAAGGGTGGGGAATAATTTGTGTACAGTAGATTAGCGTTAGAAGGTACTTCTTCATACCTTATTTCTCCCCAAAATTCGACACCTATTTCTTGTAAGTACAATGTTGTAAGAAAGGTTATATAATCCCTTATTTCATAATTTGTTTTATATTTAAAAGATTCATAGCTTGTTTGCCAAATATTAATCGCAGCTATTTGTGGTTGGGGGTCATCCCACATCCAGCCTCTTCCAAAACCTTCTTCTGTCATAAAAGAATAATCGAAAATTATATCGCCATATATCGTTTTTATTCCTCTATCCACCGTTGCCCTTTTTAGTATTTCTTTGTATTGTAAAGAAGTTAAGACAGGGTCTCCATATCCTTTTATATATAGATTTCCTCTGAAATTATTTGTTATTTCCCCTGTATGGTATATTTTGGTTTCAAATTTGTAGTCATCTCCCAAACTTTCTAAGGCAACAAGTGCGGTAAGTAATTTTGTGTTTGAGGCAGGGATGAATAACTTTTCAGAATTGTAAGCAATAAAAACATCATTGGTAGAAAGATCTCTCAATTCAAATCCAACAAATCCTTGAAAAGTTTTCAGTTGTGAAATTAGTTCATTTTGGATTTGAGGAGTTATAGGTGGAGTTTCTAGGGGAACTATAGAGGGAGCAGGTTTAGGTTTGGGTTCAGGTTCAGCTATTTTGGATGGTTCTATTATTTGTATTTTTGAGGAATCTTCGTCATCTCTATCAATTGGAACTCTACTAGAAATTGGAGCGGCGATGGCAATCGTACTAAAGTTAAAAAAAACTATAATAAAGATTGTGAGACTCAAGACGTCAAAAAATTTACTGGATCTTAAGTGATTTTTCAATTTAATACTGTTCACTCCTTTTCAGAATTTGCTTTGTAAGCTAGGGCTGTTTCAATTAACTTTCTGTAATTATTAATAACTTCCTTGAAATCATGATCTTTAAGCATCATACCCATACCTTTGGTAACAGAGGTAAGAAATTCTAAGATGTATTTAGCTTCAATATCCTTTCTTATCTGCCCTGCTTTTTGAAATTCAGCGATCTTATCAGTGATTACCTTTCCAAACCGTTGATAGTAGTAATCATTTATGACTGAAGTAATCTCGGGATGTTCAAAAAGATCATCTATGGGGTACTCTTTCATCAGAGATTGAACGTCAAAGTTTAGATTGGATAAGTAATCAAGGACTTCTTGGAATGTGTTAAAATCATCAACGTATTTTTTAAAGGGAATAAAGAAATCATCTAATAAGTTCTTAATAACAAAAATTATGAATTCATCCTTTTTACCAAACTTTTTATAAACAGTCGATTTGCTGAGTTTGGCATCGTAGATAACTTTTTCATAATTGAAGTTAGTGATGCCGTGATTGAGAAGCTCCCCCTTTGCTAAATCGATTAACTTTTCAATCTTATATTGTGTATTTTTTTTAGAAGGTTTTTGCCTTTTAGCCATTAATCTTCTCCAACTTATAAAATTTGATTGAAGTATCTCACAATTTTATACCTTTATTTTATATCTTTAATTATTTTTTCTAATTCAGGTTTTATCCTTGGTATTTCATTCTTTATTGATTCCCATACTAATTCGCAATCAATACCGAAATAGGCATGTATTAATATGTCTCTCATTCCAGCCATACTATTCCATGGAATATAGGGATACTTCTCTCTCAAGCTATCTGGAATGTTTTTTGTAGCTTCACCGATAACTTCGAATTTTCTTACAACAGCACTAAAAGTTTTGTCATCCTTTGAAAATTCTTCAAAACTCATTCCTTGAACAAATTCCTCGATAGAAGACATAGCATTAATTATATCTTTTAAAAAAAGAGTGTAATCTCTTTTCATATCGATATAGCTTCTTTTAATATTTCATCTTTTAACTCTTCTCTTATAGCTTTATTTGAAACGACATCAACTTTAACATTAAGTTTTTCCCGTAAGAAAATTGATAATCCTGCCAAATCGAACAGTGTTGCACCTTCTTCGAATCTAACTATTATATCCAAATCACTATCTCTTTTCTCTTCTCTTCTGGCGTAAGACCCAAATATTCCTATAATTTCAGCCTTGTAATTTTCCTTTATCTGTTTCTTTAAACTCCTTAGAGTTTGAATTATTTCTTCCAAATTTGAACTTTGCATTTGTATTTCACCTTCTTCATTTTTTGCCTTTTCAGTATCAACTTTATGAATCATTTTATATTATAACATTCTTTGAGCAAGAGAAGAAACTTTTATATATATAGATTCGTTAATATATACAAAATGATATAAATATGCAATGTATATAAATGGTTTTCCTGAGTAAAAGGGAAAAGGTTAAATTTTCATTTAAATTGTTGGTGAAAATTTTTATCTAACACTTTCTAAAGAAAAGGGTCTTCGTAAAACGCTTAATTTAGAGAATTAAATTTAAGATATTAGTTTTTTATATTTATTGAAAACTTCAAAGGCTCTCATGGCTTCTTACAAAGAGGTAGTTTGTAATTAGCATAAATAAAGGATTTCATAGGTTAGAATTCGTATTATTTGATTGTTTAACTCACTCTGTCGGAAAACTTAGGTTTTCCGACAGAAATTTCTTTTCTAATTTTTAATAAATTCTCTACTTTTTTATTTGTCACAGGAAAAATTTGAATCATTAATTTATTGTTGATCTGTTTTGTTATATTTTAATTTTCAAAGAGTATATATACATTATATATTTTATTATACGTTATAGATATAATTTTATATTAAATATAATTATATCTAATAGGAAGCACTTTCTTAATAGTAAATATATTATACCCTTATAGATCTTATTATACAATGTAAAGTTAAACATATAATAAACAACAAAAATATTTTTTTCTTTATTAAAAAGTTCCCCGTTAAGTTGGGGAACTTTTTGAAAGGTGACTTTAAAGTTGTAATCTTATATTTGATCCAGCACTGAACTATGACTATCAGATCTAACGTATATTCCTGTAGTTGAGATGGTCGTATGTCCAAGTATGTATCGAACTTCTTCCAAATTTTTCCCTGAGTTTAAAAGCCTTTTTGCGCATGTGTGCCTTAAAGCATGGGGGGTTGCGTTGATATAATTTATATTGTTATAACCGTTAATCCTTAATTGATCGATCTTTTTGTTGGCTTTTATAACGTAATCTTGAAATCTTCTCTCCATAGTTCTAGAAGTTATTGGAACATCGTTGTCATTTGAAAATATGTATTTTTTACCGTTTGCAAAGGTTACTAATTGTTCTGCGTATTGTTTTGAAATCTTTAGATATCTTACTCTGTTTCCTTTCCCATTTATAACAAGCTCGGCATGATCATCGTAAAAAATAATGTGTTCTTTTTCTAACGATAAGGCTTCTGAAATTCTTAAACCCGTTTTTAATAATAATGAATAAAAAGTTTTGTCAAATTTATCTTCAATAACGGAGAAAAAAACTTTGATTTGACTTTCTGTCAAGCCTTTGGGAACGTCACTTGGAATTTTTGCGTTTGCATCTTTCCAATATTTTTTACCAGATATTTCTCCATTTTCGTATAGATAGTTCAAAAAGGATTTTAAAACAACTATCCTAAGTTTTATGGTTCTTTGTGATAGATTTGAGATCTCTTCAAGATATTTTAGAAAACATCCTCGGGTAAGACCATAAATTTGAACAAATTTTTTATAATTGTTCAATATTTTTTTGTATTCATATATGGTTGAGTCTGCCCTTCGCTTGACGAATTTCAGATATGATAAAAATTCTGAGATATATCCTTCGATTTTGTCTTTATCTTTTATAGAGTCTGACGTATTATCTATATCCATCATAGTTTTTTCCCCCAACAAGGTGTGAAACGCTAAACAACATGTTCTATGATATTATCAACGATATTTTTAATTAAATTGAGCTTTGCTTTTGATTTTTCTTTTTCTTTATCGTTTGAATATATGTATATTTTAAGTTTTGGTTCTGTTCCGGAAGGCCTAATTGCATACCATGAACCATCGCTAAACCAGAATCTTAAAACATCAGAAGAAGGTATATCGGTTATATCGCTAATTTCGCCTGTTGTTAAATTGTATATTTTTCTTTTTAAATAATCCGCGTATTGTTCAAGTTTGAGATTCCCCATTTCTTTGGGGAAGTTGTTTCTAAACTTTTCCATTATTCGCTTGATCCTTTCTTGGCCTTCAACTCCTTCAAGCACAAGAGAATAATTGTTTTCCAACTCGTAACCAAATTCCTGATAAATATCTTCTAGTACGTCAATTAAATTCTTATTTTTTTTAGAGTAGTATCCAACCATCTCTGATATAAGCATAGAAGCAATAGTTCCATCCTTGTCTCTCACAAAGGTGCCGTATATATAACCAATACTTTCTTCGAAACCAAAGAGAAACTTACTCTTGCCTTCTTTTTCTAATTCGTTTTCTTTCCCACAAATATTTTTAAATCCAGTAAGCGTTTCAAGAACGGATACACCATATTTTTTTGCAATTCTTTTTGTGAGATCTCCTGTAACTATTGATTTTATGATAACAGAGTTATCTTCTAAACTTCCTTTTTCACTTTTACTTTCCAGTATATAATTAACCAAAAGAGCTCCAACTTGGTTACCGTTTAACATTTTGTAATTGTTGTCATGTAAAATTTCTAAAGCGGTTCTATCTCCATCGGGATCATTTGCTAAAAGTAATTGGGCATTTTTTTCATAACCTAATTTTTTTGCCTCTTCAAAAGCTACTTCGTATTCTGGATTTGGGTTGGCAACGCTTTTGAAATCTGGATCGGGTAGTTCTTGTTCTTTAACTATGAATACATTTTTAAAACCTCTATCTTTAAGTACCCTTCTGACAAAATTATTTGATGTTCCATTCAAAGGTGTGTAAACTATTTTTATATTTTTATCTAAATCTTCGTCCCTTAACGCCAGACTTTCAACTCTTTGAATGTATTCTTCATCGACTTCTTTTGAAATATATTGAAGTAAATTCTTGTTAATTGCTTCCTCTTCCTTTATTTTTTTTATTTTACTAAAATCGTATCCTATCTTTTCGATCTTTTCTACTATTCCATTGGCAACATCATCTAATATTTGAGACCCTTGGTCCCAATAAACTTTGTAACCATTGTAATCTTTCGGATTATGACTAGCGGTAACGACTATTCCAGCAGTAGTTTTTAAATATCTGACAGCAAAGGATAAAACGGGTGTGGGCCTAATATCGTCAAATAAATAAGCTTTTATACCATTTGCCGCAAGGATTAATGCAGATTCTTTTGCAAACTCCTTTGAAAAGTGGCGTACGTCGTAAGCTATCACAACACCCATCTTCATTCTTTCTTCACCGAAGTCTGTTATATAATCAGCAAGGGCTTGAGATGCTCTACCTACAGTGTATATATTCATCATATTAGAACCTATACCCAGTTTTCCTCTCAATCCAGCTGTTCCAAATTCGAGATCTTTGTAGAATCTTTCTTTTATCTCTTCAGGATTGTTTTCAATACTTTTTAATTCTTCTTTTGCTTTTTCATCAATATATGAATTATTTAACCATTCATAGTAAATTTTTTTGTAATCTCTCAAATTTAATTTCCTCCTTAGTTTTGCGTTTTTTACCATTTTTGGAAACTGTAAAAGCAAGCATTTGACTATTTTCTAAAACTTTCAATAGTAAGACATTTAACTTCTATTTAATCATTGCTTTTACCTATTTTTGAAATGGGTACATAAATATATTTGCTAAATAAAAAAGTCTTTCCGTTTTGGATAGATTCATAGAGTTCAGAATCTAAACTTTCATTTAATTCAACTATAAGAAGAACCTCATCGTCTTCTTTGATTGTTCTCATTAAATCAATATTATGCCCTTTGGAGTACAAAGCATTGGAAATATAAGCAATCATTCCTTTTTGCTCTTTGTATCTAAAAAGTAAAGTAGGATTTTCTGCAGTAAAAATAACAGAGGTACCATTAATATTAGTGATTTCAATATTTCCTCCACCGATAGAAGAACCGATTACATAAAAACAACTGCCATCGGGGTAATGAAATTCAATTTTTACGGTATTAGGATGGACGTCTTCCAAGTTAACAGGAATAAAATTATAAGTAATTCCAGCCTCTTTGGCATGAAAAAAAGAATTCTTAATGCGTAGATCACTAGGTTCAAACCCTAATATTCCTCCAACAAGAGCCTTATCGGTTCCATGGCCTTTGTAAGTAGCTGCAAAAGAACCATGAAGAAAAAAATCCACATGATGATAGCCTACCCCAGCTATCCTTCGGGCTACTAGAGCAATTCTAGCAGCACCAGCAGTATGAGAACTAGAAGGACCAATCATAACGGGACCGATTACGTCGAAAATACCAAAGTTTTTCATATGATATCCCTTTCTTTATCTTTCTGATATTATTGCAATGAAAGTAACAAAGTTTAATCATTCTTAAGCAGAGAGTTTCTTATAGCACAACCTGTTGGAGTACCTGCTATACCACCAAGCCCTGTTTCTCTTAAGCTTTCTGGAAGAGCTTTTCCTACTTTGTACATTGCTTTTACCACTTCATCAAAAGGTATCAAAGATTTTACCCCCGCAAGAGCTAGATCTGCGGCAGACAAGGCATTTATAGCTCCTGAAGCATTTCTCAGAATACAGGGGAATTCTACTAAACCAGCAATGGGATCACAAACCAGCCCCATTATATTAATGAGTACAATAGAGGCTGCATGAAAGATTTGTTCATTGTTTCCTCCTGAAGCAAACACTGCAGCTCCCGCCGCCATAGCTGCTGCTGAACCACACTCTACTTGGCATCCCCCTTCAGCGCCGGAAAAGGTTGCGTTTTGACCGATAACTCGTCCAATCCCTGATGCTACAAGTAGGGCATGGATCAAATCCTCTTCATTCAAATGTAAACTTTCCTCAAGAGTCATCAAGACTGCTGGCAGTATGCCAGAAGAGCCTGCAGTGGGAGCTGCTACAATTTTTCCCATAGAGGCATTGACTTCTGCGGTTGAAAGGGCCATAGCCATTGCTTTATTAGGAATAACCCCTAAAAGAGTTTTACCATCTTTTTGATATTTGTTAACCTGTTGGGCATCTCCTCCCATCATTCCTGATAAACTAGGTACCTTTTTATTCAAGGTACTTTGAGAGGATTGCTTCATGACGGATAAAATTTCTTTCATTTGTGAAAAAATCATTTCAGGAGCTGAACCAGATGATTTGGATTCTTCTTCTATAACTACTTGATAGATTGGCTTTTTTTGTTTTTCACAAAGTTCTAGTAGTTGCTTTGCAGAATGATACATTAAATCCTCCCTCTTACTTTTTCTACTTTTATAAATCTTTAAAAGCATTATAAATATTGTTGGATGCATCTTTTAAAATAGATATAGAGCATCCAATATTCATTCTAAAAAAGCCTTTACCTTCTTCTCCAAAGATGCTACCTTCTTCTAAACCAACTTTTGCTTTGTTTACGAGTATATCTTTGACTTTTTGTTCATCTCCATATGCCCTAAAATCTAACCACATTAAATATGTCCCCTCTGGTTTTTGTAATTTTATTTTAGGTAGTTTTTCATTGAAAAAATCGTATACGTAATCAATATTACCCCTTAAGTAATTTAGTAAATCATCAAGCCAATCTTTACCTCTTTCGTAAGCAACTTTAGCTGCAACCATTCCAAAGATATTTAAATTATCGCTTGTAAGGCTCTCGATCACGTTTTTGTATTCTGTTCGTAATTGTTCATTTGGAATAACAACAAATGACGCTTTTAAACCAGCCAAATTAAAGGTTTTACTTGGGGCATAAAAAGTTAAAGAACTCTCTTTTATATCTTGTGAGATCGAAAATATTGGAATATGTTTGTTGGGAGAAAATACCAGATCTGAATGTATTTCGTCCGATAACAAGATAACGTTATGTTTAACACATAATTGAAGTAGCTTTTCTAATTCTTCCCGTTTCCAAACTCTTCCAACCGGGTTGTGTGGATTACATAAGATGAATAATTTCGTTCTTTTGAGTGATAATTTCTTTTCTAAATCATCAAAGTCCATGCTATAATTTCTGTTTTCAAATTTTAGAGAATTTTTTATTATCATTCGGCCATTGGATTTGATGATATTATAAAAAGGATAATAAACAGGTGTTTGAATTACAACGTTGTCTCCTGGTTTGGAGTAGGCAAGTATCGCTACTTTTAAAGCGTCAACCACACCGTCAGTAGTCACTATCCACTCTTTTTTTACCTCACTACCATGTCTGGTTTCGATCCAATTTATAAAAGGGTCAAAATAATAATCGTCTAACATTGGATATCCAAATATCCCATGTTCTGCTCGTTTTTTTAAAGCTTCAATTACGTCAGGTGGAGATTTAAAATCCATATCCGCTACCCACATTGGAATAACATCGTCTCTACCATAAAGTTTTTTTACACCGTTCCATTTTACTGATTCTGTTGGTTTTCTGTCCACAATTTCGTCAAAATTGTATTTCAAGATTATAAATCTCCCTTTTTATTGTTAGCCGCTCTAAAAACATTTCTCATTAGGATAGCTGTTGTAACACTTCCTACTCCACCGGGTACAGGTGTTAATTTGCAAATTTCTGAGATATCTTTATCTACATCACCTACTATCTTTCCATTCAATACATTAATCCCCACATCAATCACGATCATTCCTTCTTTTACAAAACTCCTATCAACGAAATTAGCCTTTCCTATTGCTGCAACCAAAATGTCTGCTTTTTTGGTTACCTCTTTTAAGTTATTAGTTTTTGTATGTGTGACCGTAACAGTGGCATCCCTTCCATGTCTTTGAAGCATTATTGCAGCTGGTTTTCCTACCGTCGTACTTCTTCCAAGAATAACAATATTCTTTCCTCTAACGTCGGTCGTATCTTCTATTATTTTCACCACTGCTTCTGCTGTACAAGGTACAAATAGTTCTTTTTCGTAAAACATAGAACCAATGTTATGTAAACTTACCCCTTCAACATCTTTTTCTGGATTGATATATTTTGCTATATCTAGTTCAGTGTACCCTTTCTTTAAAGGTCTTGCAATAAAGATCGCATCAGTATCATCGTCTTCATTATATTTTCTTAGATCATTAATCAAATCATTACTTTCAACAATTTCTAAGTTGATTCCATATTTTTTTGCATTTCTTTTTTGAGAGTTAAGATAAGATGTGGTAGATTCATCGGGTTCAACAACTAAACTTACTAGTTTGGGTTCATAAGGAACTTTTTCTTTAAGTGATGATATTTCTGCCTTTATTTCATTAATAATATCCTTTACTTCAATTAACATAATGTGATACCCCCTAAAAGCAATTGATATAGCTCTTTGTGTAATGAAATGAGGCTAAATTCGTATCTTTCTATTAGAATATTCATGACAATCCGGATATGTTTCCTTCATTGTCTATATCCATATTTACTGCATTGGGAACTTTTGAAAGTCCAGGCATTCTCAATATATCACCAGCCAATGCCACAATGAAACCAGCACCCGCGGAAAGTTCGAAATCGCGTATTGTGAATGTATAATCTTTTGGAAATCCAAGTTTTTTAGGATCGTCGGATATAGAATACTGGGTTTTTGCTACAATTATAGGGAGATTTTCGTATCCGTATTTTTTCAAAAATTTTATTGTTGATAAGGCCTGTGAAGAATATTCAACCTTGGCAGCACGATAGATATTTTTTGCTAACTTTTCTATTTTCACTTCTAAAGGATCTTCAAAATCGTAAATACTTTTCAATTCGGATCTTTGCTCGCTAACTTTTACCACTTTTTCAGCTAAGTCTATAGCACCTTCTGAACCTTTCTCAAATCCTTCGTTGACACTTACTTCTACACCTAATTTATCGCAATAATCTTTTACCATATTGATTTCGTCATCCGTATCTGAGTAAAATTTATTTAAAGAAACAACCACAGGAATATTGTACTTTTTTAGGTTTTCAACATGAACCTGTAAGTTAGGCAACCCTTTCTCTAAACTTTCAAGGTTTGGTGTATTCAAATCTTTTAGGTTTTGCCCGCCGTGGTATTTTAAAGCCCTTATCGTAGCTACCAAAACCGTTGCTGATGGTTTTAAACCAAAAGTTGGAGAAACAAAATCATAGAATTTTTCTCCTCCTAAATCAGAACCAAAACCTGTTTCTGTTACAACGTAATCAGAAAGCTTCAAAGCAAGTTTTGTTGCTAAAATAGAATTGGTCCCATGGGCAATATTTGCAAATGGTCCACCATGAACGAAAGCAGGTGTATTTTCTATTGTTTGAACTAAGTTAGGATTAATCGCATCTTTTAACAATACAGAAAGAGCACCTGTAATTTCTAAATCTTTTACAGTCACTGGCTCTCTCTTTTTATTTCGTGCAACTACTATATTAGATAATTTTTTCTTTAAATCTTCAAGATTTTCTGCCAAACATAGTATTGCCATTATTTCTGAAGCAGCGGTGATTATAAAACCATCTTGTCTAGGATAACCGTTTTTCTTTCCACCCAAGGCAACTATTATTTCTCTCAAGGCCCTATCGTTCATGTCCATAGTGCGAGGCCAAGAGACTTCGGTTGAATCTATGTCACATTTGTTGTACTTTATATAATCGTCTAAAACTGCAGACACCAGGTTATGTGCTGAGGAAATAGCATGAATGTCTCCTGTAAAATGTAAGTTTATGTCTTCCATAGGGAGGACTTGAGAATACCCTCCTCCTGCTGCTCCACCTTTTATACCCATTACCGGACCCAAAGAAGGTTCTCTTAGCGTTACTATCGATCTTTTGTGGATTTTGTTTAAAGCCATGGATAGTGAGATACTTGTAGTAGTTTTTCCTTCACCAGCAGGGGTTGGTGTAATAGCAGTGACCATTACTAAATTACCATCATTTTTGAAGTTAAGTTCATTCAAATATTTGTGGGAAACTTTGGCGATGTTTTTACCGTAAAGGTTGTAGTACTCCTCTGGAATATCCAGTTCGTTTGCGATTAAATCAATTTTTTTGAGTTTTGCAGATCTTGCAATTTCAATATCAGAAAGCATTGAAAAACTCCTCCTTTTTATTTTTTTGAAATTAAAACTATTGAGCTCCTTGAATGTACTGTGTAGTAATTATCTTGAATTATAGAAGGTTCTAAGAGAAAATCCTTGGGCGATTCTTGGGATGTATCCACTACCCTATACCATTTTTTTCCATTTGGCAATTTTGGAATTTCAAATTGTAGATCTTTTATGAAAGCATTTAAGGCTACGTATATATCACTGTCTTTTTCTTTGCATCCTTGAATATAGTCATCGCCACTTATCATGAACGCAAGGCTGTGAGAATAATATCCGAAATCGGGTTTAAAAGGCTTAACTCCATGCCAAGTTATGTCTGCTATTCCATCACCACTTAGATCCCTTCCCGTGAAAAATCGGTCTCTTCTTAAAGCACAATGACTTTTTCTAAAATTGATCATACTTTTTGTGAAATTAAAAATATCATTGAATTTTAATTTTCTGCTCCAATCAACCCATGAAATGTGATTATCTTGACAGTAAGCGTTGTTGTTACCAAATTGAGTTCTACAGAATTCATCACCCATTAAAATCATAGGTAACCCTTGGGAAACCATTAATATAGTTATAAAATTTTTAATTTGTTGTTTTCTGAGTTTTATTATATTTTCATCGTGAGTCTCTCCTTCAAATCCGTAATTGAAACTATAATTTGCATCTGTTCCGTCACGATTATTTTCCCCATTAGCTTCATTGTGTTTATTGTTATAGGAAACTAGATCCCACATAGTAAATCCATCGTGAGAAGTAATAAAATTGACACTATGGTAAGGTTTTCTACCTCTTTTTTCAAAAAGATCTGGACTTCCAGCTATTCTTGTTGCTAAATCTGAAACTACACCATTATCGCCTCTTACAAATCTTCTTACCGTATCTCTGAACTTTCCATTCCATTCTGCCCAACCAGTAGGAAAATCACCAACGTAGTATCCTCCAGCAGCATCCCAACCTTCCGCTATGAGTTTAGTTCCTGCCAAGATAGGATCATCAGCAATGTCTTTTAACAAAGACAGATCACCAATCCAATTTCCTTTTGAATCTCTCCCTAAAATGGAAGCGAGATCGAACCGGAAACCGTCTACATGCATCTCAGAAACCCAATATCTCAAACTATCCAAAATCATTTGTTTCACTACGTAATGGCTTGAATTAATAGTGTTCCCAGTTCCTGAAAAATTTTCATAATATCTTGGGTTATCTTTGTTCAAAAGATAATAAACGGAGTTTTCTAAACCTCTAAAATTAAGAGTTGGTCCCAATTCATTTCCTTCTGCTGTGTGATTAAAGACAACGTCCAATATCACTTCTATTCCATTTTTGTGTAATTCAAAAACTAAATCCTGAAACTGGATTATTTCCTCCCCAATTTTTACACCATATCTGTAATTACTCGTCACAGCAAAAAAATTAACCGGATTGTAACCCCATATATTTTTTAATTTTTCACCAGTTATAGGATTAACGTTGGGATTATCGTTCAAAGGAAAAGCAAAAATAGGCATTAGTTCAACGGCGTTTACTCCTAAATCTTTTAAATAATTTATTTTTTCCGCGATTCCCTTATAAGTTCCTCGATGTTCTACATGAGAATTTGGATTTATCGTGTAAAGCCTGACATGCAGTTCATAAATAATTATGTCGTTTAGTGTATAACGTGGATGCTCATCGTTCTTCCAATTGTATTCACGACTATCCCAAATGATGGATTTGACTTGAGATCTTGCAGAATCCAAAGTGGAAAAACTAAGGTCTTTTTTCGGATCATTTTTATTATAACCAAAAATAGACTCTTCTGTAAAATCTAACGTTCCCCCAATAACTTTGGCATAAGGGTCTAAAAGCAATTTGTTTTTGTTGAATCTAAATCCTTTCTCTGGTTTGTAGGGGCCATTCATACGCCAACCGAAAGACATTCCGGCTCTTACTTGTTCAACAAAAACATGCCAAATATTACCGGTTCTATTTTCTTTTTTATCGAGAACATATTTAAACATTGGTTCTTCATCATAGTAATTTTCATATATCTCCAAAATAACTGATATAGCGTTTCTTGAAAAAACACCAAAATTAACTCCACCTTTTTCGATAGACGTACCTAAAACTGGGAATCCTTTACTTACGTTAAACTTTGTTTTTTCACTTATTTTTGTTCCTTCCATAATGTCACCTTCTAGGGGTATTAGTTCACAATATTTTGCTAGTTGATGTAAATTATACTTACATCTTCCACTTTATTCATCGAAACTGGTGCATCGTACAAGATTTGTAAATTTTGTGGGTTCATAACTTTGGTGTTTTCACCACTAAAAATTACTTCACCGTTTTTTACCATTATTATTCTATCACAGAATCTTAAAGCCAGATTAGGATCGTGAAGAGCTGTAATGACACCCTTCCCGTTTTCACTCAATTTTTTTAATTCTTTCATCAATAGATGTTGATTCTTAAAATCCAAATGGGACGTTGGTTCATCCATGATTAAGTAATCCGTATTTTGCATTAAGGCTCTTGCAATTAGCACCAATTGTTTTTCTCCGCCACTTAATTGATTGTAATTTTTTTCAGCAAGGTGTTGAATATTGAAAAATTCTAACTTTGTATATGCCGTCCTATAGTCTTTTTTTGTGGGCATCCTTCCAAAAGAAAGATAGGGAGTTATTCCCATAGCTACTATATCTATCACAAGGTATGAAAATATAGCAGAGTGTTCTTGAGGAACTACACTTATGAATTTTGCTATTTCTTTATAACTTAGATTTTTAATATTATGATTTTCTATATAGATTTCACCAGTTTTTGGTTTTATTGTGCCGTTTAAACATTTTAGTATAGTTGTTTTACCTGAACCATTAGGTCCTAAAAGGGCAATCAATTCTCCTTTGTTCAAATTAAAACTTATATTTTTAATGGTATCTCTAACTGTGTCGTATGAAAAGGATATATTCTTAATGGATATCATTGATTCCACCCACTTTCTCTTCTTCTTAATAAAAGATAGACAAAAAAAGGCGCGCCTATAAAGGCGGTAACGATACTTATAGGGATCTCTGCAGGTGTGATTGTTCTCGCGATGTTGTCCATAATAAGCAGAAGTACAGAGCCTAAAATGCACGTTGCAGGAAGCATGTACCTATGATTTGCACCTATTATGTACCTCGCAATGTGTGGAGTAATCAAACCAATCCAGCTTACCTGACCTGCAACAGCCACTGTAGGGGCAACCATAACGGTACTTACAATGATCAATAAAATTCTCATTCTTCGAACATTTATTCCCATGGATAATGCTTCTTCTTCTCCCATAGACATAACGTTCAAATACCATCTTAAAATAAGAAGAATTATTATCCCTGGAAGCATTGTAAATAATGAAATATATACTTCTCTCCAACCTGCCCTGTTGAAACTTCCCATTAACCAAAATACTATATTTGGTAATTTTTCGTAAGGATCTGCTAAGTATTGTACTAAAGAGACACATGCGTTGAAAAAAGAGGTTACCGCCATTCCTGCCAAAACAAGAACGGTAACCCCCTTCACTTTACTCCAAACGGAAATAAAAAACGTAAAAAGAACGGCAACTAACCCTAACAGAAAAGATAATAAGTAAGTATCAAATAACGATTCTTCGTTGATCAAAATAGCCAAAGCTACTCCAAATGCTGATCCGGCTGACACACCAAGGATAGAAGGAGAAGCCAATGGATTTCTAAAAACGCTTTGATATGTTGCACCAGTTATAGATAGAACAGAACCCACAAACATTACCAATATAATTCTCGGCAAACGAATGTGAAAGAAAACTAACCAATCGTTACTACTTTGTATATCGTTACGTAAGAGTAAGTTTTTTATCGTGTTAATAATTTCAACGAACGAGATTTTGTATCTTCCAACAAAAAGTGAAATAATAAATAACAATAACAGAATTAATAAAAGATAGAGAAGTGTTCTTTTTTGATGTTGACCTGGAGTCTGATTCTTATTGTGAATGTGCATATTAATATCTCCATATAAATAAGTTTAATGATTTAATTTCCAATTTTAGATAACAATTCCCTGTATGAAACTCCGTACAAAGTGTAATAAAATTCGTCAGCTACTTTATCAAAATCAACATCCGAAAAAAGTTCAGGATGTATTTTTGTTGCTAACCAAAGCATACCCAAATAAGATGATGGATTTGGATAATCCCATGGCTCTAGCACTGATGGGAAACGGTAAATTTGCTTGTTTTTAAAAGCCTTAACGTTTTGATATTTTTCTTCTTTATAAAGTTCCTCAATATCATCTTGAAATTTTTGGGATGTAACTATAACATCAGGATTCCAAGCTATTAACTGTTCTGGAGATATTTTTATAAATCCAGCATCACTTTTTGCTGCTGGATTTATTCCACCAGCCCACTCTATCATATCCGTTTGCATCATATCTTTTCCCACTGTATCCAATAGTTGAGAATTAGCGAAATAGACAACTTTTTTCTGAGCCTGCGGCAAGTTTTTAGTCTTTTCCAACAATTTTAAAATATTATCAAACTGTTTATCTACAATTTTCGCTCTATCTTCTAATCCCAATACTTCTCCTAATAATCGGTTGGTTTCCCGTATTTCTTCTAAACTTTCAGGATTGATAATAATTGTAGAAATCCCTAACGTTTCTAATTTGGAAGCTGTGAATTCGGCTTGGTTATGTGGAAATAGTATTACTAAATCAGGATTTAAAGATGCCACTGTTTCAATATTTATCCCTTCTCTTTTTGAACCCACTTCTACTAACAGTTCTACTTCCGGATAAATTGAAGTAAATAATTTTTCTCTTGTTGATGTATTATCCACGCCAACAAGCATTCTTTGAGCATTTAATGCAAATACGAATTGAGTAGCAGGTTTGTAAGTTGTCACGATACGTTCTATTTTAGAAGGTATTGTTACCTCCCTTCCTGCCATATCAGTAACCGTTATTGTATTGGCAAATAATACATATGCGAAAGTTAAAAGAAACAAAAGTAAAAAAAAGGATGAAAATCTCTTCACTCACTATCATCTCCCTTTTGTTTTTTTAGATATATATTGTAATCTTCAAAGGTATCAATATCTATGGTAATACCTTCATCATGGACTTCGTGCAGTGTTACTCTTTCAGGATATTTACTTAAAAGTGTTCTTAACCCTCCAGGTCCTGATAATTGATAAATATCTGGTATCTGACTTTTATGTACAATCAATGGATGGCCTCTTTTCCCGTGATAAGTAGGTGCCAAAACAATTGTTTTGTTTTTTATAGCAAAGCTAGCAAGTGTGTTGAATGTTTCTATTTTGATTAAAGGCATGTCTCCAAGTGTGAAAAGTATGTATTCAGAATTATTGGATAATGAGTTCAAACCACTCCACACACTTGTTAGCATGCCTTTTTGGAAATTGTTATTCTTTACTATTTTCAAACGGTGGTCTTCATACTTCGAAAAAAGTGGAATTATATTCTCAAAGTTACCTCCTAATACAATGATTATTTCATCGTCTATATATTGGCATTTCATAAGTTTGATGATAATGCTTTCTAAAACAGTTGTATTTTCCCAAGGTAAAATCTGTTTAGGAGTTCCCATTCTTAAGGATTCACCAGCTGCTAATACCACCGCTGATATCATTGTAAAACCCACTTCCTACCTAAATGATTTAGAGCCAAATAAAGTAAACAATAAATAAAGCACACAAAACGTATACTAACCAATGTACTTCTTTACCTTTGCCAGTGAATAATTTAATTAAAGGATAGGTTATAAAGCCTAAAGCTATTCCGTTAGAAATGGAATAAGTTAAAGGCATTACTATCATTGCAACGAAAGCGGGAAAAACTTCTGTAAAAGCTTCCCATTTTATGCTTCTTATATTTGATAACATCATTACCCCAACGATTATCAATGCTGGTGCTGTTGCTGCACCGGGTACTATAGCTATTATAGGTTGAAAAAATAAGGAAAGGAAGAATAAAATAGCAACAACGATACCTGTTAACCCTGTTCTTCCACCTTCAGAAACACCTGACGCAGATTCAACGTATGTTGTAACAGTACTGGTTCCGAAGAGTGCACCACCAGTAGTAGCAATAGCGTCAGCTAAGAGAGCTCTATCTGCTTTTGGTAAGGAACCGTCTTCTTTCAAATAACCTGCTTGCTGACTAACCCCTACTAACGTACCTGCTGTATCAAATAGATCTACAAATAAGAACGAAATCAAAACACCTATCATGCCGATATTAAATGCAGATTTGATATCGAGTTGGAACAAAACTTGAGACCAATCAGCCATTCTTGGCAATGCTACAACACCTTCGGGTATTGGTGTGACTCCGTTGAAAAACCCTAAGATTGTAGCAATTATGATTCCTAACAATAGGGCTCCTTTTACCCTTAATGCGTGTAAAATCCCGGTTATGATTAGGCCTAATAACGCTATTAAAGCCGTCCCAGAAAATAAATCCCCCATTCTTACCAATGTTGCAGGATCTGCTACTACTATGCCGGCGTTTTGCAAACCTATAAAAGCAATAAACAAACCAATTCCAGAACTTATCCCCGTTTTCAGACTCATTGGGATCGAATTAACGATCATTTGTCTTACGGGGGTAACACTAAGTACAATAAAGATGATACCCTCCAAAAAAACTATTCCTAGAGCGGTTTGCCAAGGGACCCCCATACCTATTACGACTGAATAGGCAAAGAAAGCGTTTAAACCCATTCCTGAAGCCAATGCAAATGGATAATTGGTCAGTAAGGCCATCATTACAGTACCTAAAATTGCTCCAGCTATAGTAGCTATAAAGACCCCGTTGAAAGGCATTCCTGCATCACTAAGTATAGAAGGGTTCACGAAGATGATATAAGCCATCGTCATAAACGTTGTGATACCAGCTAAGACCTCAGTTCTAACGTTTGTTCCGTTCTCTTTTAACTTGAAAGTCCTTTCTAAAAAACCTTCTTGCTGAGTGTTTGCCATAAGTTTAACCCCCTTTTAAAATATCAATTTACAACCAATGGTACAAAAGTATTATTTTCAACATCGTATAAGCCATCACAAGTTATCTTTAATTTGGGAACCACTGGTAAACCCATAAATGCTAATGTCATGAAAGGGCTGTTAATTTTGACCCCTAAGTCATGGGCAATTTTTCTAAGTACTTGAAGCTTTTCGGAAACTTTTCCAATTGGGTCGGTAGAAACAAGTCCTCCGATGGGTAAGTTGATAAAATCAACAATATTTTTATTATTAACAATCACAATTCCACCCTGAATTTCAGCTATCTTGTCTATTGCCATCTTCATATCTCTTGAATTCGTACCTATTACAATAATGTTGTGAGAATCATGAGCTATGGAGCTCGCAATGGCACCAAACTCCAATCCAAAACCCCTTATCAAACCCAAACCAATCTTTCCAGTACTTTTGTGTCTTTCTACAACCGCAATTTTATTTATATTATACCTTATAAATCGTTCTTCTTCAAAACTATCTGGAAATGAGAAAAACTCCTCTTCAGTGATAATCTGATCCTGAATCATGTTAATAACACGGTAAGTTTTCCCCTTAGGAATATTGAAATCCTCTTCTTTAATGGGAGCAATATTTACAGAATGAAAAATGGACGTAGGTTTTTCAAAGTTATTAGAGTCAACTTGGAATAATGCTTTTCCGTTTTCTGCTACTTTTTTTCCGTCTTTGTAAACTTGTAAAACGTTCAAATCATCTAAATTGTCGATTATCAGAAAATCAGCCTTATAACCTGGAGCAATACCTCCCAAACGATGTAATCCTAAAGAACGTGCAGCATTCAGAGTGGCAAGTTTTATCGCTCTAATTGGTTCCATTCCGAGTTTTATAGCCTTTTTAATCATAAAATTAATATGGCCTTCTGAGAGAAGGTCTTCAGGGTGTTTGTCATCTGTGGCGAATAAAAAGTTACAGTTGTTTTTATCGTTAATTGCAGGTAACAAGCTCTGAAGATCCCTCGTAACTGAACCTTCCCTAACCATTATGTACATACCTTTTGAAACCTTTTCTAATGCCTCATCGGGGGATGTGGTTTCGTGATCAGCCATGATTCCAGCTAAAAGATATGCGTTTAAAAATTTGCCTTCTAGTTTTGGTGCATGACCATCAATAAAATAGTTCTTCATCAGTTCTATCTTATCCCAAATATAATCTTTACCAGTTAAAACTCCTTCATAGTCCATAACCTCACCAAGGCCAAAAAAACTTCCTTCTGCAATTAATTCTTTTATTTTTTCAGCGTTCAGTACCGAACCTGATTTATCGAAAGGAGTAACAGGCACACACGAGGGTATCATTAAATTAAAATTCCATGGTAAATTGTTCCCAATTGTCAAGAAGTATTTTATACCAACTTCCCCAGATACATTTGCTATCTCATGTGGATCAGCAACAAGTGTCAACGTCCCCAAAGGGATGACCGTTTTAGCGAATTCTTCTATTGTAACCATGGCACTTTCCAAATGTAGGTGGGCGTCTATGAATCCCGGAGAAATGAATTTGCCTTCTAAGTCAATTTCTTCTTTACCCTCATAATTTCCAAAGCCTATGATTACACCATTGGAAGTAGCTAAATCTTCTTCTATAACTTGTTCGTTAAAAACGTCTATTATTTTTCCGTTTTTGAATACTAAATCTGCTTTTTCCTTTCCTAAAGCTATTGGTAAAAGATCTTTGTTTGACAATAGTATTACCCCCCTCTATAAAGGCAAGGACAGAGCGTTGAAATTACATCTTGTTATACATAATCCACAACCAGCGCATTTATTTGTATCTATTCTCACACTGTGGAGATCTTTTACGAGGTGAATTGCATCATAAACACAACTTTTAACACATAAACCGCATTCTGTGCATTTTTCATCGTTTATATCTGGAACTATCAATTTATAATTTGGCTGAATAACGGTATTTTTTTGAGCGATTCCCCTAATTTCTTCTAGGGAGTTGAAACCATGATCGTCCAAATACTTTTCAATTTCGTTGGCAATTTTGCTATATATTTGAGGTCCATTTAAAATGGCAGCGGTACAGACTTGAACTGCTTGGGCTCCTGCCATTATCATTTTTACGGCTTCTTTACCTGTACTGACTCCACCTACTCCGACTACTGGAATATTAACCGATCTTACAGCCTCAAAAACTGACCTCAAAGCTAAGGGAAATATTGCTTGACCTGATAGCCATCCAAAACCATTCTCACTTCCCAACAAAGGTTTACCACTTTCGAAATCAATATCTAACGTCGGACCGAAAGAGTTTATTAAGACTAAACCATCTGCACCAGCCTTTTCAGCCTCTTTTGCAAACGTAGGAATATCTACTTGTGGACTAAGTTTTACCATAACGGGAAGGTCTGTACTTTCTTTTGCAGCTTTTATGCTATTAATCATAGGTGTTGGATCATTACCAAGATAATGGGTGGAGAGTTCAAAGGCATCAGCGAATTGTTCTGCTTGTGGTATTACTTCCTTTATCTCTTCAGAGGTGTATCCAACTCCTATTATCACAGGTAAACCTGTTTCAACAACCTTGGGGTATTCTTTTTCAATCCATTGCTCTAAGGATAACTCAGACCAAAGTTCGGTATTGATAAAACCTCCTTTTACTTGTGCCATATTTGGCTTTGGAACTTTTGCAGCTTTCACTGAGACCGTTTTAGTAACGATTGCTCCAGCTCCTCCTTCTTTGGCTTTGTGAGCACTCTCTCCATCTTTAATGGGAGGCCCAGCAGCAGGCATTACAGGGTTTTTCAACAACATTCCTAATAAGTCTACAGATATATCAGCCATAAATTCACTCCTTCATTGAAATTATTTGTTTTATCAAACATAATACCTCTTTGTAAACTTCTTCTCGGTTTTCCAAGGTCACTCTAAATATTTGAACGTCTTTTCTATTCCTAATATCATCCAAAAATGCGTTAGACTCATCTTTTATTACACCTAAAACAGGTTTGCCACTATTCAAAACTTCTTTGACTTTCTTTTGAAATTTGAACGCAGTTAACTCGAATCTCCCTAATTCGTCCATGATTACTACGTCAGCATCATCGATGTTTGTAAGGAGCTGTACACCAAGTTTGTCAAATACTTGAATATTTATCTCCCAATTTTTAGAGTAATCATTTCTGAATGCAAATCTGTTGAATTCATTTTTTCTAGGTTGATTATCTTTGCTAAGAGAAGATGCATCTATTAAATAAAATGAGTTCCAGTTATTTTTTTTACCTTCTCTAGCAACTGAAAAACCAGATATATTCAATGATAGTTGCTTGATCACTTTACTTATAATCGTTGATTTACCGACCCCCACAAAACCTGTAAGAAAAATATTCTTTTTAATCATCATCTTTTTCTTTTAAAGCTTTAAGAATTTTTTCTGGAGTGATGGGTAACTCATAAAATCTGACACCTATGGCATCGTAAATAGCGTTAGCAATGGCAGGAGAGGCTGCCATGATTGTTGGTTCTCCTACACCTTTTGCTCCAAATGGTCCAATAGCATCTTCATTTTCAATTAAAACTGAGTGAAAATTCGGAACATCCATAGAAGTTGGAACCAGGTAACCTGTCATATTTGGATTTAACGTGATTCCATTTTTTATTACTTGTTCTTCCATAAGGGCCATTCCTATTCCTTGCACTGTACCACCTTCAATCTGTCCTTCTACATTTTTTGGATTTATAGCTTTTCCACAATCAAGGGCTGTGTATACATCTTTGACATCAACTTTTCCAGTGATTGTGTCCACTTCCACATCTACGATCTGAGTCATAAAAGTGTAAGCAACGTATACTTTATCAGCTTGGCCGGATATTAGGTCTGGAGAGTATGTTGGAGGAAAGAACGTTGACTCACCTTTCAAAATTTCTCCTTTTTCTTCCACCTTTCTTTTCAAATCCCAGTAAGTAAGAGATTTTTCAGGGTTAGGATTGTAGATGATTTTTCCATCTTTTAAAGTTAATTCTGGATAATTACTGTTAAATTCTAAGCTCGCATAGTGGTAGATTTTTCCCTTTAAATTTTCACAGGCCTGTTTTACTGCATTCCCTGTAAAGGTGGTTTGACGAGTTGCAGAGGTTGAGCCTGCATTCATAGTTTTATGGGTATCACCTTGAATAACTTTTATTTTTTCAACCTCAACAGATAGTACTTCTGCGGCAATTTGAGTAACAACCGTTAAAACTCCTTGTCCTACATCTGCGGCGGCGGTTACCACCAAAACCTTTTCATCATCGGTAAATTCAACCGTCGCATGGGAAAAATCAGGAAATCCTTCACCGTAACCATATCCAAACATTATCGTAGCCATACCTCTACCTTTTTTCTTCATTGTCAAACACCCTCTTTCTCACTGGAAAGCTTTAAAGCTTCTTCTATGGTTTCAACGACATTTACACTTTGTGTAAGTCTTTGACCATTTGGCGTAGTTGAGCCAATTCGATAGGCGTTTTTAAGTCTGAGCTCTGCTGGATTCATGTCTAACTTTTCAGCTAATATGTTCATTTGAGATTCATAGGCGAAAGTCATCTGCATTGCTCCAAATCCTCTCATAGCACCAGCGTATGTATTATTAGTGTAAACGGTATGAGCGATACCCATAACGTTGGGTACATTGTACGGACCTGTACAATGGTACATACCTTTATGTACAACAGCAGGTCCACTAGATGCATACGCCCCAGTATCACCTACAACTTCAACCTCCCATGCTTTTAGGATTCCATCTTTGGTAGCTCCCGTTTTTGCCCTTATATATAGAGGATGCCTTTTAGACTGAGCGATCATAGATTCTTCTCTTGTGTAAGTTAATTTAACAGGGTGTTTTGTTATCATTGCAGCCAATGCTAAATGTATATGTACTGAAATATCCTCTTTCCTACCAAACGCTCCACCAATAACTGGTTGTATTATTCTGATTTTTTCTTTGGGTAGATTCAAAGATTGGGCTATATCTGCTTGTGTATCATGAAGCCATTGTGTAGCTGCCCAAATAGTTATTACACCAGTTTTTTCGTCGTAAACAGCTACGCCAGACTCCACTTGTAAAGGCAGTTGATCGATATGCTGTGTTTTGTATTCTCTTTCTATTATTACGTCAGATTCATCAAATCCCTTTTTAATATCTCCTTTGTTTAATTGGTGAGTGACGAGTATGTTTCCATCTTCATGAATTTTTGGGGCGTCTTCTTCCATTGCCCTGAAAGGATCTGTAATTACCTCTAATTCTTTAACCTCTACCTCTATTAAATTAATTGCTTTGGAGGCAATTTCTTTACTCTTTGCAACGACTAATGCCAATGCATCTCCCATAAAACGGGTCTTCTCTCCTATCCCAACCAGAACGGGTTGATCTTTGATTATCAATCCAAACTTTTTCAAATGCGGATAATCTTTTGCAGTTATAACTTTAATTACTCCCGGTAGTGATTCTGCCTTGGAGGCATCTATCTTTTGAATGTAAGCATGTGGGTGAGTTGCGCGTTTAACTTTCACATAGAGCATGTCTTCAAAGTATATATCATCGGGATAAATAGCTTTACCTGTTACCTTGTCTTTGGCGTCAACTTTGAAGACATTCTCTCCCACGTATTTATTTGATTTCAACTTTCTCACCTCGCTTATACTCAGCGATTTTAATGACCGAGAGTCTAACAGCGTCTATTATTTTTTGGTACCCTGTACATCTACAGATATTCCCGGATAATCCCCTTTTTATTTCTTCTTCCGTTGGGTTAGGAATTTCATCGAGAAGTTTCTTAGTTGTTAATATGAATCCAGGCGTACAAAATCCACATTGTACTGCTCCTGCTTCAATGTAAGCTTCTTGAATAGGATGTAAAATTTCTTTATTGCTCAAACCTTCAATAGTAACTATATCTGCACCATCAGCTTCATATGCAAGTACCAAACAAGAGGCTACGATTTTATCGTTCATTATAACTGTACATGCACCACATTCCCCTTTTCCACAACCTTCTTTTGTACCTGTAAGATTCAGGTCGTCCCTAATTAAGTCTAACAATCGGGTAGTTGAATTTACATTGCATTCTCTTTCAATTCCATTTATGGTAAAGTTTATTTTCAACCTACCCTCACCATCCTTTCAATTTCATTTAAAGCGTTAACTGTTAGATTTTTTGCTACATCTATGCGGTATTCTTTGGTTCCTCTTATGTCGTCTATTGGTGAAATATTTTCAGAAACTACTTTCCCAATCTGAGAATAGTCTAATTCGTTTAACCTTTTGCCAACCATCAAAGGTTGAATTTGTGAGATTTCAACTGGAACGGGAGCCACAGAACCAAGACAACATTTCACTGTTTTTATGCGTTCATCATCATCGAAGGTCACAACAAGAGCCAACGTGATACTTGAAATTATTAAGGCATTTCTTTTTCCAACTTTGAACCATTTTCCATAGGTGTGTTTTTGGGGAATTGGAATGATAATTTTTTCGATGATTTCATTCTTTATAAGTACGTTTTTTTTAGGTCCTAGAAAAAAGTCTTGTGCGGGTACTTCACGAGTTTCGTTTTGGGAAGTTAGTTTGAATAGTGCATCATATGCCATTAAAGGAGGTAATAAATCCCCAGCAGGGGAAGAATTTGCAATATTTCCACCTATGGTGCCCATGTTTCTGATTTGAGGTGATCCAACATCCCATGCAGCTTGACTGATAAGTGGAAAATATCTTTGTATAATCTCAGATTTTTCTAATTCATCGTGGGTGAGTAAGGCACCAATTTCAACTCGATCATTGTTGATTTCGATTTTTTTCAGTTCATTGAGGTTTTTTAAGCTCAACCACCTTTCTATTTCATAAAGACGGTCAAAGTAATCTACCAAAACATCTGTACCACCTGCGATGATTTTGATGTTAGGGCTGTATCTTGAAAGTATTTCTGTAGCTTCTTTCAATGTTTTAGGAGCAAAGTATTGATCAGAATCTCTCCCAAAATCTTCTTGCTTGCTCCCGAGTTCTCCTGTGTATTCTTTCATAATCTAAAACCGTCACCTCCCGATTATCCATAATAATTTTGCCGTCTATAATAACCGTATCAACCATCCCACCGTTCATTCCGAAAAGGATGTGGGAATAAACGTTGTCTTTTTCAACGGGTGTTGGGGAGATATAATCCACTATTATTAAATCGGCTGGGAAATTCTCTTTTATCTTTCCTATTTTTAGGTTTAAAAGGTTAGAAGCAATTTGCACATTATTATTAAACGCCATGTTGTAAACTTCGCTCCATCCTGCCTGTGGATCACCTAATTGATGCTTTTGGAGTAAATTGGCAACTTTTATACTTTCGAACATGTCGTGCGTGTAGGCATCTGTTCCCAATCCGGTTAGGATTCCGTGATCAAAGAAATCTTTTATTGGAGCCGCTCCTACTGCGTTTCCCATGTTTGATTCTGGATTATGAACAACGTATGCACCACTTTCCTTCAAAATTGGAATCTCTTCCTTCTTTATATGAACGCCATGAACAGCTAAGGCATGAGGTCTTAATATTTTAAATTTCGATAATCTATCGACTACTCCTATGTAACCTCTTTTTACACTGTCTTGTAAATCTGCTATTCCTTCTGCTACATGGATATGAAAAGGAACGTTTAATTCGTCAGCTAACTCCGAGGCCTTGTTTAAAGTTTTGTCTTCAAGGGTAAAAGAAGCGTGTAATCCAATCATTCCACCTAATTTATCGTTCTCAGAATCCTTAATCTTTCTAATAAACCTTTCATTTTCTTTTAGAGAGGCATCGCTTTTAGCCTGTCCATGTCTATCTGATACTTCATAACAAAGATTGGCTCTTATACCTGTTTCCATGACAGCTTGCGCGATGATATCCAAACTTCCATCTATATAATTAAAACTTGCATGATGGTCAAAAATCGTTGTTACTCCGTTTTTTATGCACTCTAAGATTGCAAATAATGCACTGTAATAAATATCCTCTTCGTTTAAAGTGTTGTCCAATCGCCACCACAATTTTTCTAATATTTCTAAAAAGTTTTGTGGAGGGATCTCGGTTTTTAAATTCATTCCTCTGGCGAAAGTACTGTACAGGTGTGTGTGAGTGTTTATCAAACCAGGCATTAAAATTTTATCTTGAGCGTTTTTGAAAACAGCGTTTGGATATTTTTGAAGTAAATTTTCTGTTTCTCCTATTTCTTTTATTTTTTTACCTTCTATTAATACTGCACCATTTTCAATTATAGGAATTTCGTCATCAAAGGTGAAAATAGTAGCGTTACCTATTAACAACATGTTTTTCCCCTCCAAATTTCAGACTTCGACCATCCTTTTAGAAAGTTCATTAGCTTTGTCTATGATTTTTCTTTCATCAACTTTGACAAGCTCACCATCTTTTACAACTATTTCTCCATTGACGATTGTCATATCTACGATTTGAGAATCTCCAGTATTAATAAGCATGGATATAGGATCGTAAAGACCTCCTGTATAACCTAATCGGTCCCAACGAATCAAGAACATATCTGCTGCCTTACCTTCCTCTAAACTTCCAATTTCTGGTTGGTTTATAACTTCACTTCCACCCTTTGTAGCCATACGCAGGACATCCTCAGCAGTGATAGCACTTATACCGTAGATTAGTCGACTCATCAAAAAAGCGGTTTTCATTTCTAAAATCATATTAGAAGAGTCGTTACTTGCACTTCCATCCACAGCTAAGCTAATTTTTACACCTTTTTTTAACATGTAGGGGATATTTGCAGCTCCAGAGGCGAGTTTTGAATTCGAAACGGGACAGTGAGCAACCCCTGTGTGAGTTAATGCCAACTTATCTATTTCTTCTTCATTGAAATGAACTCCATGGGCGAACCATACATCAGGGCCTAACCAATCTAGACTCTCCATGTATTCTAATGGTCTCTTCCCAAAAGTCTCAATACAAAATTTTTCTTCATCTCTTGTTTCGGCTAAATGTGTATGACTGCACACACTATATTCTCTTGCTAATTGAACAGATTGCTTAAGTAATGTTGAAGTTACAGAGAATGGGGAGCAAGGGGCTAGAATGACTCTATGCATGGAAAATGGGGAAGGATCATGAAATTTTTCAATAATTCTTTGGGAATCTTTCAAGATTTCGATTTCTGTTTGAACTACCGAGTCAGGAGGAAGGCCACCATCTTTTTCACTCAATGACATACTTCCTCTACTACCGTGTAATCTGATGCCGATTTCTCTTGCTGCATAAAATTCATTATCAAGAAGATCTGGTGGTTGATTCTTTGGAAAAACATAAAATTGATCAACTGATGTCGTACAACCAGTTTTAAGTAGTTCTCCTGCTGCAACTAAAGTACTATAATAAACAACTTCTGGTGTCAATCTTGACCAAATTGGATACAAAAACTTTAACCAGTCGAATAATTCAACATTTTGTACCTGAGGAATGTTCCTAGTAAAAGTTTGATAGAAATGATGATGAGTATTAATCAATCCTGGATATACATAATATTTGGAACCATCTATAACTTCATCTATTTGTTCGTTTGATAAATCTATATTTTTGGCAATTTTATGTATCTTGTTTCCTTTAATTAAAATATCGTGATCTTTCAACTGATCTCTATTTGTATTCATCGTTGTAATAACTTTAGCATTTTTTATCAATATGTTCGACAAAGATATCACCCTTTCTTATCCTGTGTAACTGATTCTATCGCTTCAACTATTTGCTGATATCCAGTACATCTACAGAGATTCCCTTCTATTGCGGTTTTTATTTCTTCCCTTGAGGGATTAGGATTTTTATTCAACAAAGCTTTAGCAGACATCAGCATACCAGGGGTGCAAAAACCGCATTGAACAGCTTGATGATCAATAAAAGATTGTTGCAGCGGGTCTAATTTTCCATTAACTTCCAAACCCTCTGTAGTGAAAATTTCATAACCATCAACTTGAGCAGTTAACACTAAACATGAATGAACGGCTTCACCGTTTAAAATAACCGTACAAGCGCCACATTCGCCCACATCGCATCCTTCTTTTACGCTAGTTAATTTTAATCGGTTGCGTAAAGTATCAAGAAGTCTCTCCGTTGGATCCACTTGTAATGTTTCTTTTTTATTATTTACATAAAGCGTTACTTCAATTTTGTCCATTTTTCGAATACCTCCATCAACGTAAGTTTCAATTATTCAACCTTAGTGACTATCACTATCACTTGAATTTGTTATCTCTATAATCGCCTTTTTGAAAATTGCCCCTAAGGCTGGTTTTTTGTAAGGAGTTGACCACCTTTCACCAGTTATATTCACCATTTCGTCGCCTATTTTTTTTGCTAGCTCTTCTAAATTTAATTCGTTAGATTTTTTGTTTAGTATTTCCATTTCTATGTTTTTAAATCTTACTGGAAAAGGTGTTGCGGAACCTGGAACTATTCTTATATCTTCAATTTTTAGGTCTTTTTTATTTATTTTTGCAGCCACAGCTAAGTTTAATCTTGCTATATTTAAAGCTCTTCTTCTTCCTATTTTTTGAAAACTAAAACGATAATTTTCATCTACCTTTGGTATTAGTATTTTAGTTACAAGTTCATCATGATTTTTACTAGTTTTGTAAGGACCAACAATATAATTATCTAAAGGTATGAGTCTTCTCCCGTTTACAGAGCTTAACTCTATTTCAGCATTTAAAGCCATCAACGGAGGAATTAAATCTGCTGCTGGAGAGGCATTGGATATATTCCCTCCAACGGTACCTCTGTTTCTAATCTGGGTTGATCCTATACTCTTTGCTGCTGTTACAAGAAACGGGAAATATTTATTGATAATTTTTGAATTTATCAACATGGTATGTGTACACAAAGGTCCTAACTCTACAGAATCTTCCGTTTCATCTATGAATTGAAGAGCTTTGATATTAGAAATATCTAAAATATAATCAAATTTTTCTAATCTAGAACTTTCTTTATGTATATCTACTAGTAAATCAGTTCCACCAGCTATTACTTTTATACTTTCATATTTGTGCAAATATTCCAAAGCAGCATCAACGTCTTTAGCGGTTAAAAAATCATATTCAATCATTTTTTCTTCCTTCCTTTTTTCAAAGAATGACCTACCAGTATTTTTTCTAAGTTTATAGGCAAAGATCTTATTCTTTTTCCAGTTGCCTGGGCTACCGCATTTGCTATTGCAGCTGCCCCTAACTCCAAGGTAGGTTCTCCTATAGATTTTGCACCGTAAGGTCCATTAGGATCAGGATTTTCAACGATAATAGGAGTTATATCTGGCATATCTTTAACTGTGGGTATCAAATATTCGTCAAAATTGGTGTTATTGATGTATCCCTCGTTTATATCCAGCTCTTCCATGATCCCATATCCGAGGCCCATTGATATTCCACCATAAAATTGACCTAAAACATTCGCAGGATTGATAGCCCTTCCAACATCGTGAGCAGCTACCATTTTAAGCACTTTTATCTCACCTGTACCTATATCAACTTCAACCTCGGCTATCTGACATCCATAAACGTAGGTAAAATAAGGTCTGCCTTGTCCGGTTTCTTCATCCCAACTTATCTCCGGAGCTTTGTACCAACCGTATGAAGATAAAAAGACACCAGAGTTATATGCTTGGGAAGCAGCTTCATCAAAGGAAATTATCTTTTTTTGATCAGGTGTGTAAATTGAATTATCTTTAAATATTAATTCGTTAAATACCAAATTATATTTTTTAACTATAAAATCCGTCAATTTCTTTTTGAGATTTTTAGCGGCGTCGAGCGATGCATTTCCTCCAATCAACGTTGCACGAGAGGCTACCGTAGAACCACTATCTGGGGAAACTAATGTATCGACAACCATGAAGTTGATCTTTTCAATATCAATCCCCAATTCTTCGGCTACAATTTGAGAAAAGGCTGTTTTTAGACCTTGTCCATTTTCAGCTAAGCCGCTATAGAGATATACAGTTCCATCTTTTTGTATAGATAATATGATACCAGCTGCATCAACAGCTTCTGCTCCTAAGCTACAACCTCTGTAACTTATAGCCATTCCTATTCCTTTTCTTTTATCACCTTTTTGCTCTCGACTGTACTCTTTGTACTTTTCTAAAAAATTGATCGAATCAGCAGCCTTTTTTATTACCTCTTCGAGGCTAACTTTGTGATTATCTAGTTTTTGACCACTTGCTGTTTCTGAATTGTCATGAAAAATATTTTTTAATCTAAGATCTAAGGGGTTCATCCCGAGTTCTTGAGCCAATTCATCCATTAGAGATTCATTGGCAAATATGACCTGAGGAGATCCATAGCCGCGCATGGCTCCAGTGTATACATTGTTTGTATAATATCCGTAAGTATCTGTTTTTACATTTGGAATTTCGTAAGGGCCCGTTGCTTGAACAACAGACCTCCAAGTAACAAAAGGAGTTTGACACGCGTAAGCTCCACTGTCAGCGATTGCCTCTATTTCCATAGCCAGTAGCTTGCCTTCTTTTGTAGCCCCTACTTTGTACCTCATATTGTAAGGATGCCTCTTATAACTTTCGATAATTGATTCTTCCCTTGTGTTTTTTAATTTTACAGGCCTGTTGGTTTTTAAAGCTAGAACAGCGGCTCGAGCAGCCATAGAAGAAATTACTTCATCTTTACCACCAAAAGAGCCACCTATGTGATTTTGAACAATTCTAACTTGATTGAAGCCAATTTTAAGAACTGAAGCTACCGCGTTACGGCAAGCAAAAGGATTTTGTACCGACCCATATATTGTAACTACACTATTGTTCTCATAAGGAACGGCAATTACAACCTCGGGTTCCATGTAGGCATGCTCAATAAATTGAGTTTGATACTCTCTTTCTAAAATTACATCACATCTTTTAAATCCTTCTTCTATATTACCTTTTCTGAGTTTGTGATGAATAACTTGATTATTATCTTTATCTTCATGAATAGATGGCGCGTTTTTAGATTCTAAGGGGTCAAAAATTCCTGAAATCTCGTCATATTCTACTTTTATACTTTCGACTGCTTTTTTTGCAGACTCTGGCGTTTCTGCAGCGACAACCGCTATTCCATCTCCTATGAAGTAAGTCCTTTCTTTAGCCAACACTTGTTGGTCGGGGATAATGACGCCAAATTCGTTGTTGGGTATATCATTTGCCGTTATAATTGCTTTTACACCAGGAATCTTTTTAGCTTCGTCTAAGTATATGTTCAATATTCTCGCAGAAGGATACTTAGATCTAAGTACTTTTGCATACAACATATTCGGAAATTCTAAATCATCAGCAAATTTCGCTTTTCCGGTTACCTTTTCGTATGCGTCGATTCTTTTTTTTGGTTGATTAACACTATTAAAAATAATTTTTCACCTCCAAATAGAGATCAGGGTCTTCCTCCCATAGTCAAAGCCATAATTGCCTTTGCTGTATGTAAACGGTTTTCTGCTTCATCATATATTATTGAATGAAGTCCGTCAATGACAGGATCAGTTACTTCTTTTCCTCTATCTGCTGGCATCGCGTGCATATAAAGAACATCTTTATCAGCCAACGCCATTCTTCTTTCATCACAGATCCAATCTTTGTGCTTTTCAAGATTTTCTTTCATTTGTTTTTTCCCTTCATCCGTATCAGGAGTTTCCACGCCTAAAAATCCACCCCAGTTCTTTGGAATTACAATTTGAGCTTCATCGAATGCTTCGTCCATATCGTCTGTGAACTTTAAACTTCCACCATGTTTTTCTGCGTTTTGCTTAGCTTGTTCTATGATCTCTGACATAAGTGGAAATTCTTTTGGATGGGCTATAGTCACGTCCATTCCGTACCTTGTAAATAATAATGCCTGTGTTTGAGGTACGGACAAAGGTTTTGCGTGTGATGTGGCGTAAGCCCAAGATATAGTGACTTTAATATTTTTAAGATCATTGCCACATTTTTCTTTTATTGTCATCAAATCTGCCAATCCTTGTAAAGGATGATAAATATCATCTTGTAGGTTGATAACAGGTACATCGGCATATTTTGCCACTTCTCTGATGTATTTGTTTCCAATTCCATAGAAACAGTTTCTTATCGCTATGGCATGGCCGAATCGACTCAACACAATTGCGGTGTCTTTCGCGGATTCTCCGTGAGAAAGTTGCATCTTATCTGGCGTTAGATCATGAGCATGTCCACCAAGTTGTGTGATACCTGCTTCTATTGAGTTTCGAGTTCGTGTAGATTGTTCAAAAAACATCATAAAGACAGTTTTTGATCTCAACAAATGATCCGTAGGCTCTCCTAATGCAAATCTTAATTTAAGTTCTTTGGATACTTCAAAGACTGTTTCTAACTCTTCTTCACTCCATTCTTGCGTGGTTATAAAATCCTTTCCCCTAAAAAGTGTATTCATTTTATCTCCTCCGATATGATTATATGGCTTTTACAAACCTTCCAAATCCTTTTTCTCCTATGAATTTTCTATCTTTTACTATTACCTTTCCTCTTAAAATAGTTGTAATAGGGATTCCCTCTACTTCAAATCCTTCAAAAGGAGTGTATCCGGCTTTTGAATGAGTGTTAGAACTATTTAATACCTCCTTTAAATTCGGATCAAAAATAACTAAATCAGCGTCTGAACCTACAGCTATTGTTCCTTTTTTTGGGTATAATTTAAAAATTTTTGCAGGATTGGTGGAAAGCAGCTCAACCAAGCGGTTAGTAGAAATTAAACCTTTATTTACTCCATATGTATAAACCAACGGGAGAAGTGTTTCTACTCCTGGAATACCAGGAAATATATCCAACGAATTTTCACCTTTTGATTTTTGTTCTGCATTGTATGCACAGTGATCTGTGGCAATTACGTCTATAAAACCTTTTTTAACACCTTCCCACAAAGCTTCGTTATCTTGTCTTTCCCTCAAAGGAGGAGTCATAAGATAAAGTCTAGCTTTAGGACCTTTTAATAATTCCTTAGTTAATAAAAGATAATGAGGTGTGGTTTCGATATACAATTTAAAATCTTCTAATTTCTTGTAATCTTTTACAACCTGATAGCCTTTTTCAGATGAAAGATGTACGATGTATAATGAAGCCTTAGCTTTATGAGCAATCTCACAAATTTCTTTAAGGGCCTTTTGTTCAGCTTCACTTGGTCTTATATCTGGATGATATTGAACATCTAATTTATTTTCTTTTTGGAATTTGATAATATTTTTTTCAATAATTTCATTATCTTCAGCATGAACAGCTACTATTAAATCATTATCTGAGGCTGCTCTAAATAAAGGTTCCCATTTCTCAGGAGACAGCATGTATATATTTCTGTAGGTGGTAAAAGCTTTTAAACTAGATATTCCAAAATTTTTGACCTCTTTAAGCTGATTATTTTGCTTAAGTGGATCAAAATGGTTGTTAATAACCATGTGAAAATGAAAATCGATCACGGAATCTCTAGTTTCTTCAAATCTTTTTTTTAATCCCTTCATTAAAGAAACCTCATCCATATCAGCAAAATCTATGTGTGTGGTTACACCACCTAAAGCAGCTGATCTACCTCCCCAGTAAAAGTCGTCTATACTTGTGGTACCTCTAGCGTGTAAACTAAAATGCGTATGACTATCTATAATACCAGGGAAAACATACTTCCCACTTGCATCTATTACCTCTTCATCTATATCAGGGTCTAACTTAGCGTCTATTTCTTTTATTTTCTCTCCTACTATTCTAATGTCCTTTTTTTCAGTTTTTGTGGTGGTAACAACAAGACCGTTTTGTATTAACACTTCAATCCTTCCCTTTACGAGTATTTTTGAACGTACAGTTTAGGAATGCATGCATACATTGCAGCAGCCTTAACTAACTCGCTTTTCCAAGTTTTTTCGTTGGGAGCGTGTGCTTGATCTTCATGTCCCGGACCGAATCCAATACACGATATACCATACCTTCCCATTATTGAAACACCGTTGGTGGAAAAAGTCCATTTATCTACCAATGGTTTTTCTTCAAATAAGTTTTGATATGCATCTATGAGAGTTTTACAAGCAGGATGATCTTCCGATAGTACCCAGGCAGGAAAATACGCTTGTGTGGGATATACTAATCCAGTGTAGGATGGCTTTTCATAAGTGTAAAGTTCCACATCGGCATTGTATTTTGCAGATGAAGGTAAGTTTTTAATCTCTTTTAACGCATTATTCCAATTTTCTCCCCAAGTCAACCTTCTATCTATAGATATTGAGCAACCATCTGCAACCGCACATCTTGAAGGAGAAGAAAAAAAGATTTCAGAAACTGTCAGACTACCTTTTCCTAAGAAATCATCATCTTTTAAACAAGTGTGTAATACTTGGAGCTCTTTTATAACGTCAGCCATTTTATATATAGCGTTGTCTCCTCTTTCCGGAGCTGAACCATGACAACTAATACCATGCGTTGATACTTTAATTTCCATCCGCCCACGTTGGCCTCTATATATATTGCAAGAAGTTGGTTCTGTAATAACAACAAATTCAGGTTTAATTTTATCCTCTTCGATGATATATTGCCAACAGAGTCCATCACAATCTTCTTCTTGAACTGTTCCAGTAATTAATAGTGTATAATCATCAAATAAATCTAAATCTTTGATAATCTTGGCTCCATAAACCATAGAAGCCATCCCGCCTTCTTGATCACTTGCCCCTCTTCCAACTATAATTTCCTCATCTTCGTAACCTTTATACGGATCGTAATTCCATAAATTTATATCTCCAATACCTACTGTGTCTATATGAGCATCCATAGCTATTAAGTGTTTTCCACTGCCGATGTAACCTAGAATGTTTCCCATAGGATCGATGTTTATTCGATCGAAACCAACTTTTTCCATCTCCTCTTTAATTCGTAAAATAACCTCTTTTTCTTTTCCACTTTCACTCGGAATGGCAATCATGTCCCTCAGAAATCTAGTCATATCTTTTTTATACTCTTCTGCTTTTGATAGTATTTGTTGGTAATTCATATATTTTGATGAACCCCCTTTTATTCAATAGTTTACTACTTTTAGAAACTCTAAAAAACACTTTAAAATGTAATCTATATCTAATGTTTTTGGCTCCCATTCGCTCCGCTGCCCGTCCATAAGGATGAAGAAGCATGGCTTTCACCATCTAATTCTTGAAAATAATTTTTTATATAGATTATTGTAGGTAAATTTATGATAAAAAAACTATCGTTCAACTATTAAATAAATTATTAAAAATTATAATCCTTTAATAATTGAGACAATTCTTTTAAATCTGGTTGCAAAGTTAGCGGAGCTCCTACGACATTTTCAGCATTTTTAATATCTTTTAGTCCATTACCAGTAACAACAACCGCAACACTTTCAGTAGGTTTAATTATACCTTTTTTAACAGCTTTTTTTATACCAGCTAACCCTGCCACTCCTGCCGGCTCACCAAAAATGCCGGTATTCTTTCCTAAGATTTTTATCATATTTAATATTTCATCATCTGTAACGTTGATCATATCGCCATCGGAATCTTTAACAGCCTTGATAGCTTTTATATAATTTCGAGGTTTTCCAACAGCAATACTATCAGCAATGGTATTTTCTGGAACAGGAACAAGATCTGTACCGTTTTTAAATGCCTGAGTAATTGGTGCACAACCTTCAGATTGCACTCCTAATAACCTCGGTAGTTTATCGATGAATCCTATTTGTTTTAAATCATACATGCCTTTCCAAGCACCTGCTATTGTACAACCATCACCCACGGAGTAAACTAACCAATCAACCATTTGCCAGTTTAATTGTTCAGCGATTTCAATTGAAGAAGTTTTTTTACCTTCAACTAAGTAGGGGTTAATCGCAGCGTTTCTGTTATACCATCCCCACTTATCAATAGCTTCTTGTGAGAGATAAAAAGTTTCTTCATAAGATCCCTTTACTGATAAAACTAAAGCTCCAAAAACCAACAACTGAGTGACCTTTCCGATCGGGGCTCGCGAGGGAACAAAAATAACAGCCTTCATTTCATTTCCCATAGACGCTATGTTCCCCGCCAACGAAGAGGCAGCGTTCCCAGTGGAAGCACAGGCGACGATGTTCATGCCTGCCTCTTGTGCTTTTACAACGGCTATAGCAGACGCTCTATCTTTCAATGAACCTGTTGGATTTAAACCATCATCTTTTATGTAAAGAGTTTCTATACCTAGTAGCTTTGCCATAATATTACTTTTATATAGAGGCGTTCCTCCCACCCTCAAGGGTGGCTTAGGGGTGTTAGGATCTATTGGTAAGAGTGCTGAATATCTCCATATAGATGGATCAGGATTTGCTTTTAAATCTTGCTTATTCCAATCTTTTTTTATCTTTTCGTAATCGTATTCAACATCTAAAGTACCTTTTTCTCCACATTTTGGGCAAAGATATTGTGTAGGTGAAGCTTCGTATTTTTCCCCACAAGAAATACAAACCAAATCTTTTACATATTTCAGTTTTCTCCCCTCCAATTTAGCCTAATAATCCCGTTTTTTTGTTAAATTCAATTATTAATTGATCGATTTTGTCTGCAATTTCAAAGGCGTTACCCCAATATTCTTCATCGTTGTACCATTGCTCGTTTAATTCATCTAGTTCTTTACCCTGCTGTTCTATCCAAGTATAGTATTTTAAATTGTGTATTCTTTTTTTATCATAATAACTCAGTTCCTGAATAAAGTCTGTTTTTACCCCTATTAGATGCTTCTGAAAATCCACAGCAGCCTGTTGTTCAGAATATTTACCTTTTTGTTCTTGTAACTCTTTAAGCCTAGAATCATATAATTCCATTGAATCAGTGAATACTGTCATCACAACATCTTTATCTGTTAATTCGTAGTATTTGGCAAATTTTATAGCGGAGAGAACATTCGCAATAGAAGAGATTCCTAGTAAAGATAAATTATTTACTACCGATGAAGAGACTCCCTGTTTTCTTAAAAAGTCTTTCCCTTCAGGTTCGTTGAAAAGCCTTATTAAATTCATAGCATCATTGTCATCTATCGCCATGACCATATCGGTATTTTTAACGTTATGAATCCAAGGCACATGTTTATCTCCTATGCCCTCAATTCGATGGGCACCAAATCCGTTGTATAATAAAGTGGGACACTGCAGTGCCTCTGAGACAGCTAATTTACTATTTGGGTACTTAGATTTTAAATATTCTCCTGAACCCAACGTTCCAGAGGATCCTGAAGTGAGTACGGTTCCTGCCAATCTGTCTTTTTCCCCCAGGATTTTTTGTAAGACTTCTTCCATAGCGGGACCTGTAACTACATAATGCCACAAACGATTGCCCATTTCATCGAACTGGTTGAAAATAACCACATTGTCGTGAGTAGACTTTAATTCATTACATTTATCGAATATCTCTTTTACGTTACTTTCACTTCCAGGTGTTCCAATTACTTCCCCTGCAACTTTTGATAACCATTCGAATCTTTCTCTACTCATACCTTCAGGCAATATAGCTATGGATTCACATCCCAAAAGCTGCGCGTCGTATGCACCTCCACGACAATAATTTCCGGTTGAAGGCCAAACGGCTTTTTGAGTAGTAGGATCAAATTGACCGGTTACAAGCCTTGGTACAAGGCACCCAAAGGTGGCACCAACCTTGTGGGAGCCGGTTGGGAACCATTTACCTACCAATGCCACGATTCGAGCTTTAACGCCTGTTAATTCAGATGGTAACTCAAAGTAATTTACATCGCCATATAAACCACCTTTTGGAACCGGTTCGTTTTTCCATGTAATTCTAAATAAGTTGTATGAATTAACATCCCATAAACCTATATTTTTTAACCTTTGTTTGATTTTTTCGGGAATTAAGCCGGGATCTCTCATTTGTGCAAAGGTTGGTATAATAATATTATTTTCTTTAGCCCTTTCTATCGCTTTTTCGAGCACATTTTTGTTAACAGTTAAATCTATCATCTTATTCCTCCTAAGTTTTTAAATATTTTTTAGATATGTTCTCATACTAGGGATCGAAACAGCTTCACCTTGATACACTTTTAAGATCAAAACCTTTTTTCTTCATTAACCTAATATTATACATCTTTTTGACCAAATAATTAAAACTTGATTTTCGTTGATAATTCAACTTAATCTTTCTTAGTTGTCTATAAAGATCAATAAACGGGATTAATCATAAATAATCAAATTTATTCATAAGTGGCAATAAGTAAACTTAAGCCTTGTACTCATTCTTTTCTTTTTTTTGTTCTGGCATGATGAGGTTTAAAATAAAAGCCGTCAAAGCGCCAACAGTAATGTTAGATGAAAAAATGACAGCTAACCATTCAGGAAGCCGATTCACTATATCAGGCCTATAACTGACTCCTAATCCTAAAGCTAAAGAAAGCGCTAAGATAAACATTTTTCTATCGTCTATTCCGCCTTTTACCGCAATTTTCATACCCGCCATAGCAACCATACCAAAAAGAGCTATAGTTGCTCCTCCTAAGACAGGAGCAGGCATAACGCTCACTAGAGCACCTATTTTTGGAAAGATACCGAGTAATATCAAAATAATTGCCACACCATACCCGACGACTCGGCTTGCGATCTTGCTTAGTTGGATAACTCCAGTATTTTGACTAAAGCTTGTATTAGGAAGAGTGTTGAAAACAGCTGCTAAAGCACTGCCTACGCCATCCCACAAAACTCCTCTTTTTAATCTTTCTTCATGTACTTCACCTTCGATTGGTTCACCACTTACTTCAGCAATAGCTGTTTGATCACCAATTGTTTCAATTGTTGTAATAATATATGCTAAAATCCAAGGAATAATAAGTTTCCAATTAAATGATAACCCATATTTAAAAGGAACCGGAACGGTTATCCATCCGGCTTCTAAAATAGGGGTAAAATCTACCATACCCAACGGTATTGCAACGAGATATCCTGCCATTAAACCAATTGCTACGGCTGCTGCTTTTATGATACCTTTTCCGTATACATTTGCAATTATGATAATTATTAATACAAACAAAGCAATGGATAAATTTTGAATATTCCCAAAATCGCTTGCTCCTGCACCTCCTCCGATATCCGTTATGGCGGCTTCTATCAAGCCAAAGCCTATTAACATAACAACGGTACCAGACACCAGTGGAGGAAAAATCTTTCGTGTTTGAGCTAAAAACCTACTCAAAATCATCTCAACAGGCGAAGTAACAAGAGCCATCCCTAGAACTAAAGGTAACCCTCCAACATTTGCTGCGACAATCGCCATCGGAACAAAAGTAAAACTCGTTCCTTCAACTACCAATAGCCCACTTCCTAAAGGCCCAATTCGTTTTACTTGGATGAAAGTAGTTACCCCTGAGATAATTAATGCCATGCTTACAAAATATCCTGTCTCTAATGGATCTAGACCCGCTGCACCTGCAATTATCAATGGTGGAGTCACAATACTGACAAACATTGCTAACATGTGCTGAATACTCAGAACAACCGTCTCATAAAACGGAGGTCTATCTTCAAGTTTGTATAAAACTTCTGTTTCCCTTTCTTCTTCCACGGTCTTTGTTGCGCTATCTCCCATTAATAATCACCCCTCGTATAACATGTATGGATATGATTTTTAATTAAACTTTAACTTTTATTATACTTTAATTTTGCTTTATTCGCAAGTAAAGTTTTTTATAGTTTAACGGGTTTAATCGTTTTTATTTACTGTTATTTTTTTGTAATTCCCCATAATCTGATATATTTAACTTAACGTATAAATTATGATATAATCTCAATATAGATTGAGAAGTAATTGTACAGTTTTTAAAAAAGGTTGATTTGTTCAATTTTTTAAGGTGTATATTGTTTAATTTTGATCAAAAAGGAGGACATTTACAATGTTTAACTTTTTTAAAAGAAATAAGTCAGACATTTCTAAAACCACGGATAAACAAGTTTTTTACGATGAAAAAAATGCATTAGTCATATATTTCAAATGTTCAAAATGTGGAGAGAAATTTAGGAGTTATCTTAGGAAAGGCTACGATTTTATTACGGATTACGATACAGGAGAGTACAAAATAAATAAAGAATATATCGGTTCAAATTGTTTTAACAGAATACACCTTTCTGCCACATTTGATAGGAATTATAAATTAAAAGAATACACTTTAGAAAACGGGGAAGTCATTAATAAAGAAGAATGGGAGGAAAAAAGCTAATGCCTAGAACAAAAGGGGAAAAAGATACTAACGTAAATTTATTTGAATATCGACCAGTCAGACCATTCATACAGATACCAGAAAAGGTACTTATGTATATTTTGCAACTAACCCCGTCGTCTTTTGCAAAGGTATATTTATACTTGTACAACATGAGCTACGGACTTGGATACGATCATACAGTTACCCATACCAGTGTGCGCGAAATAGCTTCAAATTTGAATATTAGTATTGGAAGAACGCAAAATGCAATTACTTATTTTAAAAAAATTAAAGCAATAGAAAAAATAGAATCAAGAGCGGTAATTGGAACAAAATACAAAGTAAACGTACCTGAATATTCTTCTTCTTTTAACAACTGGTACTTCACTGCCCCCAATAAAGTTAGATACATAATGATGAAAGAGAAATTGCTTACTTCGGAGAAGTTGGTTACTTCCAAAATCAAACGCTATAAATCTGTTAAAAAATCTTTGGAATTGGGTCTATTCGATAAATCTGAAGAGTAGGTAATTAAAATGTATGACAAATTGTTGAGTTTAATCCTTTCTCAAAATAATTCCTTTTTATTGGATTACGCAAAGAAGAATAATATTAATAAAATGGTAGGTACAGTTCTTTATTCAAAGGATAACATAGTTATAATAGGTGTTAAAAATTTTCTTTTCCTACTAGAAAATCAAAGCACTCAACATTTTAAAACAGGTACTAGAGTAAATTTAAATTTTTTAAAATCACAAGAAAAAACAAATAATATAGATGGTCCAATTAAGATGAAATATTTGGGTGAGTCATCAAAAGATGGCTTTAAATTAAGTATGAAATTCCCAAACTTTAAAGATATCGATGCTATTAATCTTAAATCTCCTAACATCACAGAATCACAAAATATGAAAGCATCAATATGGCTCTCGGAATTTTCTCGAACCCTAAACGGACGATTGAAAAACTTAAAATTTGGTAATTTGGAAACCCGCGAGATAACTTCCTTTAAAAAACTAACTGAGAAGATAGTAGTTGCACTTCTAAAATCCTTTAAAGATAACTTAAACTCCGTTTTATCTCCCTCTCATTCTGCCAATAAAATCGTAGATATGATCAGAGCATATATTTCTAAAAGGGATAATCCGGATTTTTTCTCTAAGAACGAGATAAGGCTAATGAAAGAATTATTAACCTTGCAAGAGAAAGATAAGAATTTCTTGCTTAATAAAAATGAATCCCAAATTATCAAAAAAAATAATATAGTGGATAAAACATTAAGTTCTTACTTAACTATTAAAAATCTAAGCTTAGAAACAAAAACGCCACTGATGTTTTTTTCGATCTTTGGGATGCCCATATTTTTTACCATTGATAGAGAATATCAAAATAATTCAAAAAGTTATCAGAATAAGACAATGAACCAAAAGTTAAATTTAATCCTTTTGACCAATAACTTTGGGGTTGTAGATGCACATATACAGAGTTTTGAGAAGGAAATTTATATAAGTTTCGAATTGGAGAATAACTCTGAGTATTTTAAATTAAAAACGCAGTATCTCATAAAAAAATTGGAGGAGAAAGATTATCAGGTAAAAAGAATTGATTTTGTATGACAAAAATAATTTCGTTCAAGTATTATAACAAATATATCTATTAAAAAAACCGGTGAAGTAAGGAATCACCGGTTTTTTTAATGAACTATTTTAATTTAAATATACACTACTTTTTAATTGAATAAAAGGCATTCAATCCTCTATATTGTGCTGTTGATCCAAGTTCTTCTTCGATTCTTAACAACTGATTATATTTTGCTATCCTGTCGGTTCTCGAGAGTGAGCCAGTCTTAATAAAGCCTGCATTTACAGCTACTACCAAATCGGCAATGAAGGTATCTTCCGTTTCTCCAGAACGATGAGATACAACGGCAGTCATATTATTTTTGTAGGCTAATTCAATGGCATCGAGAGTCTCTGTTACACTCCCTATTTGATTCAATTTGATCAAAATAGAGTTTGTAGCTTTTAAATCTATACCTTTTTGCAATCTTTTAACATTAGTAACGTATAAGTCATCACCAACTATTTGTACCCTGTCTCCCACCTTTGCAGTGAATTCAGAGTAACCTTCCCAGTCCTCTTGATCGAAAGGATCTTCTAATGATTTGATAGGATATTTATCAATTAATGATATATAATAATCTGCTAATTCAGAGGCACTCATTTCTTTTCCATCAACAGAGTATTTCTTTGCCTCTTCATTGTAAAACTCGGAAGCAGCCGCATCCATAGCGATGAAGATTTGTTTACCAGGTTCGTAACCAGCGGCTTGTATGGCTCTAATAATATATTTTATAGCTTCTTCATTCGAACTTAAATTTGGAGCAAAACCACCTTCATCTCCAACAGAAGTTATGTGCCCTTCTTTTTTCAAAATATTTTTTAAATTATGGAAGACTTCGGCTCCTGCCCTCAAAGCGTCTTTAAATGAATTAAATCCAGCGGGCATAATCATGAACTCTTGAATATCTAAATTATTATCAGCGTGTTGTCCACCGTTTACTATATTCATCATTGGTACGGGTAAAACTTTGGCGTTCACTCCACCTAAATACTTATAAAGAGGGAGCCCTAAGGAGTTTGCTGCAGCTCTTGCCACCGCCATAGAAACAGCTAATATTGCATTAGCGCCAAGATTTTCTTTGTTTTCTGTTCCATCTAAGTCCAACATCACTCTATCTACGTTAACTTGATCAAAGGCGTTCAATCCAACGACTTCTTGCTCAATAATATTGTTTACATTGTTCACCGCTTTAGTAACACCTTTTCCCAGGTAATAATCTTTATTACCATCTCTCAATTCCAAAGCTTCAAATTTACCTGTTGAAGCACCTGAAGGAACAATAGCTGAGCCCGTTACACCTGTAGATAAAGTAACCTCTGCTTCAACGGTTGGATTTCCCCTTGAATCTAATACCTCTCTCGCTTTTACTGATACTATTTCATCATAAAACTTTTCCATCAAAGAACACCTCCAGAAATTTATCTTTTTATATTTTTGTTAAAATCTCGAATATAACTCGGGCTTAAATGAGAATTTGTTAGTAGTTGACTTTAGTGCCTATATTCTCTCCTTCTATAGCTTTAAGCAAGTTCCCTTCTTTGAAAAAATTAATAATCAATATGGAAAGATTATTTTTTTCACATATTGAAAAAGCCTCTGTATCCATTACTTTTATTTGCTCTTTAATTGCTTGTTCATAAGTTATGATATCATATTTTTTGGCATCTTCGAATAATTTTGGATCTTTATTGTATATTCCATCCACCTTGGTGGCTTTAACAAGTATATCTGCATTCATTTCTATCGCTCTCAATGCGGCAGCAGTATCCGTAGTGAACAAAGGGTTGGAAGTTCCGCCACCAAATAAGACAATATACCCAGCTTCAAAATACTGTTCAATAAAATCATATTTAAGTGGCATTACAGAAGGCAAATTAACAATCGGGGAAACTACGATACTTTTTATACCTTTCTTTTCGAAAACATTTTTAAGATAGAGTGAATTTATGACAGTGCCCAACATCCCTAATTGATCTGCCATTTGAATTCGGAAATCTTTTAACTCTTTTCCCCTAAAAATGTTGCCAGCTCCTATGACGATCCCCAATTTAATATTTAAACTATGGATTTTCTGGATCTCGTTCACCAGATATGTTAACATTTTCTCAGAAAATCCTTTTCCCCCTTCACCACTCAAAGCTTCCCCACTTAATTTTAGTAATACTCTTTTGTACATAGGGCCTCCTTTTAAATACGAGAATGCAGTTTTATAGTTAAAAGAAAAAGTTTCTACTCTATAAATAAAGCAAAAAGGCGGAAAACTCCACCTTTTTATTATTCGCCAACTGCAAATCTAGCAAATTTATCTACCGTTATATTTTCTCCTACTTTAGCTATCGTAGAATTAATGATGTCTTTGATACTTTCCCCTTCACCAAAAACATATTCCTGTTCAAGAAGACAATTTTCGCTGTAGAATTTTTCCAATTTATTTTCTACAATCTTTTCCTTAATATTTTCAGGCTTGCTGGAATCGTTTAACTCTTCTAAGTAAATTTCTTTTTCTTTATCGACAACTTCTTGAGGTACATCTTCCCTTGAAATCCATTTTGGATTCATCGATGCAATTTGAAGAGAAATCTTCTTAGCTAAATCGTGGAAATCCTCAGTCCTAGCTACAAAATCGGTTTCACATCCTAATAATAAAAGAACACCGATTTTTTCATTATGATGAATATAAGAATAAACTATACCTTCGTTGGTGACTCTTCCAGCTTTCTTTGCAGCTTTTATAGCACCTTTCTTTCTTAAAATTTCAACGGCTTTATCTATATCCCCGTTAGCCTCTACTAAAGCATTTTTACAATCCAACATTCCCGCTCCTGTTGAAGTTCTAAGATTCTTTATCTTTTCAATTGATACATCCATTTAAAATACCTCCTAATACTTATTATTACTGATTTTAAAAAAATAAAACCTTATGTTAGCGCCACCTTCGCCCCACTCCCCACCCATAACGATCGATAAAACCACTGTATTTTAACACAATTAATTGAATATTAAAATAAGAAAATTATTGTTTTATTACTATTTTTTTAATAGTTTTTCTTGTAATTTTGATTCGACGAATTTAGAAACCCATTTACTAACATCTCCATTGTAAGATGCGATTTCTTTGATCATAGACGAAGAAATGTAAGAAAAATCAGTATCAGCCATGAGAAAGAAAATCTCTAACTCCCGAAAAAGCATATGGTTAGCGTTTGCCATTTGGAGTTCATACTCATAATCACTGACCGCCCTTAAACCTCTTATTAAATTATAAATTTTTTTTTCTTTTAAATAATTTACCAACAAACCATCAAAAGATTCAACAATAACATTTGGTATACCCTCTAAATCCTTTTTTACCATTTCAATCCTTTCTTGTAGGGAAAAAAGATACTTTTTGTTGGGATTATTCACAACAACAACATAAAGTTTGTCAAACCTTTCACTCGCTCTTTTCACTATATTAACGTGTCCATAGGTTATTGGATCGAAACTCCCTGGATATGCTGCGTCCCTGATTCCCATTATTAAATTTCCCCCATTTCAATTAATATTGATTATACCAGAAGCTAAAACAACACCGCTTTCATCATAAATTGTTGCAAATTGACCAGGTGTAACGGCAAATATAGGTTCTTTAAAATTTACTTTTAAAGTATGATCATCGGTCTTTTTAACAACTGCGGGCTTTTCTTCACTTTTTTTGCGAACTCTACAAAATCCTTCTATTTCTTTGAAATCTACAAAAAAGTTGACGTTTTGTACAATAAGTTCTTTAGAATACATTTCTTCAGTAGGTGCAACTATAAGAACATTCTTTTGAGGAAGTATTTTATATACATGTAATTTCACATTTGCGTTTTTATAGTAGCTTATCCCGGTACGTTGACCAATAGTGTAATTCATGTATCCAGTGTGAGTTCCTATTTCGTTTCCTTCTAAATCGTAAACTTTTCCTTCTTCAGGATTAACTCCATATTCTTTCAGAAATCTTCTATAATCGTTATCAGGAATAAAACACAATTCTTGACTGTCAGGTTTATTTGCTACGCTTAACCCTTTTTTTTTTGCTATATCCCTGATTTCAACTTTATACATATTTCCCAATGGAAAATGCAATTTGGGAAGAGTATTTCTGTCTATGTACGATAGAAAGTATGATTGATCTTTGTATTGGTCAACGCCTTTTTTAATAACATAGGTAGAGTACTTTTCAGAATACTCTCTCATTAAATAGTGACCACTGGAAACAAAATCTGCACCGTAGCTATGAGCTATCTCTAAAGCTTTCCCAAACTTAAAAAACCTGTTGCATAACATGCAAGGATTGGGTGTTTTACCTTCTTTGTAGGTATTTATAAAATAATTGATTATTTTTTCTTTAAATTCCTTTTTTATATCAACGATCTGAAAATCATCGAGATCTAACTTATTTGCAATTTTTAAGGCATCTTGTGTATCTGAAGGACTACAACAAACTTTCTTTTTTTCAGGGATCATTGAAAAAACAATATCGCTCACCGTTTTGAAATGAAGCCCTATAACTTGATAATTTTGTTCTTTCAAAAGATAGGCAGCAACAGAGCTATCTACCCCACCACTCATAAGCATTAATACTTTTTTATTAAACATTTATTTTTTTTAATCTACCTCCTACATTTTCTGAGATCTTAATCTGTGCAATTTTTCTTCCGTAATCAATTATATCTTGCAAAGTCATTTTATTCAGCTCTAACATGATAGAATTATTAACCCTTTTCCATACAAATTCAACGGCACACTCTATTTCCAACGAACATTCTCCAACAATACAATCAAAAGATTGAAGGGGTTTATCTAAAACTTGAATAATTTCACTTAACCGTAAATCTTCTGGATTTTTAGCCAAAGCATATCCACCAAATTTACCTCTAACAGATTTTACAATTCCTGCATCACGTAATTCTATAAAGATTTTTTCAAGAAAATCTTTTGGTATGTTTTGCCTTTCAGACAATTCACTAATAGGTACTTTTTCTTTTCCTTCATCTTCGGTTAATACGGCTAATTCAAACAAAGCTCTTAAAGCATAACTGCTTTTGACAGTAAGCGACATTATTTATTCCTCCTTTTAAAATAAACGTTTCATCGTTGTTCAATAATAAATTAAAGCTTCATAGAAATACATCAAATAAACTTCTTAAACATTACACCTCTATACATCTGATTTTCTACCAACAACGTAAACAGTTAAATTCTGTAAACTATTATTAGCTAACCTTACATCATTTACATATATATCAATTTTATTTCCCAAAACTTTGGCTCCTGTATCTTGAACTTCAAAATACCCATTATTTGGAAGATCTGACAATTCAGGTATGTATACTATCGTTCCTAAAGGTAGGACATCGGGATCTGCTGCAATTGTTTTGTAGGGTGTTGGCTTTTCTCCAGACCTTGTTAACCTAAAAGTTGGAGAATAAACAAGTTTGTCATCCCATTCTGTATAGTAAGTTGCCTGGAATTCTCCAATCATATTGTAAAAAAGTTTCAAAGGGTCTCTTGGCTCTCCGTTCTTCCATAATTCAACTGTAACAATACTACCTGCTTGAGCAATTCCTAACGATGTATTCGAATCAACCCATTTACCTTCATCAACATACGGTGTCTTTAAATTCCCTATGACACTTATAATAGCATTTCCATGATCCACTTTTATATACCAATTGTTGTTCGATAATTTTCCAGTCTCAATTACTCTTCCAGGCATGACAGGATAAACTTGTTCGGTTTGAACCAAAACTCCTATCCCGCTTGAAACTCCAGCAGCATTCCTTTCTCCAAACCTTACAACAACATTTTTATAATTGGCAGGTGAAGTTTTAGGAAAAGGCCATCTTATATACTCTTCAATATTATTCACCGGTATGATTAATTCTTGCCCTACTTTAATATTCGTGGATTGTAAATTATTGGCTTGCAAAATAATTTGAACACCATTGTTTCCTAATTTAAAGGCATTTGAAATGCTTATTAGAGTATCCCCCGACTTAACTTGATACCTAACTTCGTTTGAATTCTCAAATAAATAATTAGCCTCGGCTTCTCCTACAGAGCTATAAAGTTGATCGATCTTCATTTCAATATTTTGTATTTGACCAAGGTATTTCTCGTTTAATGAATTTGGTGGTTGAGTGATAACCTTTTGAAGCTCATATTTTATATTGTCTACTTCCTTATCTAAAGAAGCAACCATATTTTCTAAAGATTTTACGTTCAAAATATCTTCACTCTGGTTTTTATAATAAAATTTAGATACGGTCTCTTCCGTTTTATAATCTACTATGTTTTCCACATATTTTTCTAAATTAAGTTTGTCTACCTCTTGTTGAACGAGTTCTTTTATATTACCGTTTTCCAAAAAGTAAAACTCAGAGTTTTTAAAACTTTGTTCTAAACTATTAACCTTTTCCGTTAATGAATTCACACTATCTAAAAGGATCTTTTGATCATTTTTGGGAATATTGTTCACAACATTCTGTAATTCTGTAATCTGAATTTCCAATTGCGATACTCTTTGATCTAAATCAGTGTTTATAGTATTATTAACATTTTTTTGATTCATATTGTTAATTTGATCCTCTAAACTTTGCACCCTTTGATCTAAATCTAGTAGTTTATCAATCGATTCAGAACTCCGCCCTTCATATAAATAATTTTCCAAGGTTACTACCCTGCTATCAATATTGGTATACTGATCTTTTAAACTTTTTGTCATATCATAAGCATAACTGTTATTCTTTGAAATTTGATAAATTTCGTCAGATAAGGTATTAAGTTTTTCTTCCATTTGAGTTAAACGCTCATCCAATTCATCCAATTGATTTTGAATTAACTCTAAGTTCTCGCTTGGCAAAGTGGTTTCTTGAGAGGTTGGTTGAAAAACTGTACAGCCAGATAGAAAAAATACCACACCTAACAAAAAAATCCAAAAAAATTTCCTCACTTTAATTCACCCCTTAGAAATTTTGCAGCCTTTAAATACGGATTTGCAGGATTATTATAATTTTTTAATAAATAATCAAACAACTTCGCCGCTTCTTTTCTATTATTCAATCTATAATTTATATAGCCTAGATAAAACAGCGAAAATATATAATCTTCTTCTGAAAATGTTTCGTAGTTCTTTTCAATTATCTTTCCACAATAGTAAAGTATTCCTAACTCTTTTTCTTCTTCATTTTGTTCCCGGTAGTACCAAGCAAATTTTACTAGAATTTTTACTACTTCGCTAGGCAGCCCCAAAATAGCATAAATATTGGCTGCTATCATAAGTTGAATTGCATAAAATTCATGAGATTTTGAAGAAGAATTATCTACTTCTGGAAGGGATAGTTTATTTATATTATTTAAAAACTGCTTAACTTCTTCGATGTTTTGAGAATTTAAATATTCATATATGTAATCTTTATCTTTTTCCTGAAAAGTAAAATAGCAATGAGGACAAGTAACTAAAGAATAGAGAGATACATTAATATCTCTGTATTCAGGTTTCAAATCTAAATCATAAGAACTTACTTTTATAGACGTTGAAGCTACTTTATCAAATGAAAATTCTTTTTGACATATTGGGCAAACTGCAAAATCTCTAATAAAATCTTTCATTCTACTTCATCAACACCTAGTAAAGCATCACAGTAGGATAACGGATCAAAGATTTGTAAATCGTCTTCTTTTTCCCCAAATCCTACTAGCTTTATTGGAATATTGAGTTCATGGTTTATAGCGAAAGCTATTCCCCCTTTGGCGGTTCCATCCAGTTTAGTCACGATTATACCCGTTATATCTATAGCTTCTTTAAAAGCCTTTGCTTGAGAAATACCATTTTGACCAGTAGTTCCATCAAGAACTAACAGTGTTTCATGAGGAGCTCCTGGAACTTCCCTTTCAACCACACGCCTTATTTTTTTCAATTCATCCATTAAATTGCTTTTTGTATGCAAACGTCCTGCAGTATCTATTAACACTACATCTTTACCTCTTGATTTTGCGTGCGTTATTGCATCGTACACCACAGCTGCGGCATCTGAACCTTTTTGGTGAGCTATTACAGTGGTATTTAACCTATTACCCCACTCTTTGAGCTGCTCAATTGCAGCAGCCCTAAATGTATCTGCGGCAGCTAAAACAACTTCTTTACCTTGGCTAGAATACATCTTTGCTAACTTAGCAGCAGTTGTAGTTTTACCGCTACCGTTTACTCCAACAATGAGTATTACATAAGGTTTTTGCTGAAAGTCGTTAACTACTTCGTCTTTCTGTAAATTTTCCACTAAAATATCTCTCAATAATAAAAGGGGATCATTGTAAGAATTATCAGCTTTATATCTACTTTTTAACTCTTTCAAAATTTCATGGGAAACTTCAACACCCATATCAGACATTATTAAAATCTCTTCTAATTCTTCCAATACATCATCGTCAAGAACTTTACCTGAAAAAATAGTTTTGATATTTTTAAATATGGTATTTCTCGCTTTACTCAAACCATTTTTGAACTTTTCAAAAATTCCCATTAATATGCCTCCATTATATCAATCTAAGGTTAATTTAGATTATACAATATTTTATCTTGTTTTAATAATAATAGGTAATTTGCTGATTACAAAGAAGTATTGTATAGAAACAATTTCGTTAGTTATTAAATCAGTCCCATATAAAGTAAAATCTACTGGTATTTTTCCATATCTATCTTCCAAATTCAATATGGTAATGTATTCATCTTTATCTCCACTCCATTTGATCATTATTATACCCTCAGATAACTCTCGAATAGAAAATTGGTCACAGGTTGATTTAATCTCTTTGGTCATGTTAACAATTTTCTTAAAGAAGCTTAAAAATTCATAATCACCTTTGTCCCACTTAATCGGATCCTTTTCGAAAAGGTTAGGTAGTTTTTCCATCATTAATTCTTGTCCAGCATATATTAAAGAAGCTCCTGGCAAAAGATTATAGAAAACAGTCCAATTTTTGATCTTGTTTTTCCCTTCTAAAACTGATGCTATTCTTGGATTATCATGATTTTCTAAAAAACGCATCTTAATAGAATTTTTTGGAAATATTGTATTCTGCAAAAAAACATGATCAAAATAATGATTTAAATCTTTCTCCCCAGAAAAATAACTTTTTAGATAATAGAAGCCATCATAATCGTATGTAAGATCAAAGCTTTGATATACTTCTGAATCTGAATGAACATTGTACCCTCTAGTTCTGAGATCATGAATAAATTTTGGATCAAGAGTTTCTGCCAACCAAATAACTTCCTTTTTTTGGTTCAATCGTTCTCTAGCTTTTTTCCAGAACTCTAAAGGTACAAGTGGTGCTACATCACATCTAAAAGCATCGACACCTAGATCAACCCAGCTATCTAAAACTTTTATTAGATAGTCCCATAAATCCTTATTCTCATAATCCAAATCGTAAACATCCATCCAATCTTCAACTTTTCTGGTTAATTTTCCGTTTTCATCTTTCACAAACCATTCCGGATGTGTTTCAACCAGCTTTGAATCCAAAGAGGTATGATTGAAAACAATATCGATCATTATTTTTAATCCGTTATCATGTGCCTTGTCTATTAATCTTTTAAAATCCCTCTTATTTCCAATTTCTTTAGATATTTCTTCGTAATCTTTTATCGAATAAGGACTTCCATGAGTACCTTTTCTACCAACTTTCCCAATAGGATAAAAAGGCATAAACCACAGTATATCTGTCCCCAAAGCCTTAATACGTTCAATATCGTTGTATATATCATTAAAGGTTCCAGCATTTCCATAATTTCTAACAAAAACTTCATAAATTACAGAACTTTTTAACCAACTAGGTGAGTCTATTGCCACGATTGGACCTCCTCAAAGTGTAATTTTTCTTTGAATTGCAATAAATATTATATCATCGATTATATCAAATACCTACCCCTTTTTTTAAAATTTTTATATTAAAACCTTTAGTTTAATTTTTTTATTTAGAAAATCAAAATTTTTGCATTAAAACTTGACATTTTTAAAGTTTTATGTTATAATTTTTTTAAAATAACGTGAGAGTCTATCAAAATATCATCAAAAACATAAAAAATAATAGGAGGTCCTAATATGTCAAAATACCGTTTATCCAAATGCCCGGTATGTGGGGGTAAGTTAAATATCATAAAATATCGATGTGAAGAATGCGGAACTGAAATATCTGGCAATTTCGAATTAGAAGAATTTGCTCAATTAACAAACCAACAATTAAATTTTTTGAAGATTTTTATTAAGGTGAGAGGAAATTTATCGGAATTACAAAAAGAACTTGGTATCTCTTATCCTACAGCAAAAGCAAGATTAGAAGAAGTTGCCACAGCAATGGGGTACGAATCTGAAAGCATTGAAAGTAGAGAAAAAACCCTTGAAATCCTTGAAAAAATTGAAAAAGGAGAGATTACCCCTGAAGATGCAAAAGAATTATTAAAAAAATACAAAAAATAAAAAGGAGTGATTTTGAATGCAAAAGATTGATTTGAATGATGTAAAAGTTATTAAAATAAAGGCCAAAAATTTTCACGGACGAATAAAAATTTGCCACAGTGAAATAACATATCTCGAATACGGAGATCAAGATATTAACGTCGGGACTGCTTGGAATTCAGATCATACAAGCGTATCAATCGACATTGATTATGAAAAAGGTGATTTCTTATCAAAATTTTTTTCTTTCTCTAAAATGTTCCATGAAGTACCTATTAATTTGTACATAGGTGATCAAGTTAACGATATAACGTTAGACTTATCATCAGCTGATATAGAAACGGACTTGGATTCTACTAACTTATATAATTTAGCGATCAAAACACGATCAGGAGATGTAGATATTATTGGATCTAATCAAACTAAAACTTTGAAATCTTTAAGGGTGGATACTGGGTCTGGGGATGTGAGTATCGACTTAAATAACAGTGAGATGGATGAATTGATTTTAAAAGGAGCTTCTGGAGATTTTGAAATTCACAACGTAAATATATCATATGGTGATTTTAGCATGGCTAGTGGCGATGTTCTAGTTCAAAACTCTAAAATTGTAAATCTTAAGTTAAGTGTGGCTTCCGGTGATGTCTTAATAAAAAATTCTATCGTGAAAGTAGCAAACTTTAAATCAGCTAGTGGTGATATCTCTGTAGATTCCTTAGACAGAGATTTTTATTGTATTGTAAACACTGCTTCCGGAGATATAAATCTAATAGTTCAAGGAAGAGAGAAAATCTATTTAGAAGCTCCAATACATAGATATTCTTCATCTATAAGATCAAACGTCGATTTAGTTCAAAGTAGTGATTCTTCTACTATGCCCAAAAAAAGAGTTTTAAAAATTAATGTAATGAGTGGAGATATTAGTATCAAAGGTGTAGAACTTCATGAGAAAATCATAGAAGAAGTGGAGAAAGAAGAAAGCAAAGATATTTCCAAAGGCGACGAATTCTTAACCATTGAAGAAAAAAAGATATTGTCTTTATTAAAAGAGGGAAAGATTTCTCGATCTTTTGCGATAGAACTTTTAAAAGAGTTGGGATACTCTGAAGAGCTTGCAGAAAAATTTTTAAAGGACAGGGGGGAGTAATTATGCAAGGAAGATTAATACTGATCGCGCTAGGTATTTTAATAGTTTTATCAGTCATTTTCAACGAATTCTTAGTTAGTTTTAACTTGTTAGAATTCTTTTTTACATTGATTTTTCTTGGATACGGACTAACCTTTTTCAAAAAAAGAAACGTAGGAACTTTAGGAAGTCTAATATTTGGAATAATACTGTTGCTAGACACATTTGAGTTGTTCCCCACTTCACTAAATTTTTGGGAATTGGTTCTATTGATGATCGCATCTTATATTATTGCTGCTGGATTTAAAGGGCTGTTCCATATAAGAAAGCCCCACTTAAAGATTAACAAATCGATAATATCTGAAAATCTTCCTCCTAAATTTATAGGTGACACACTTGATTTATCAACAGATGTAGACTGGAGCTCTGTAACTATTGACTCTTCTAAGATAGAGACACCTGTAAAAGTAAAAGCTGTGATTGATAATGATATATATTCTTTTAAGAAAGAATATGACTCTTCTAAAGTCGATATTTTGAACAAGCTGAAAGTATCCAACGTAAAAGTACCTGAACGGGCAAAGATAACTGTATATTTAAACGAAAATATTAATTACAATTATCAAGCAAAATTGAACGTTAGCGTAGCCTTTTTTGATCTGAGACAAATTAAAACACGAGAAGTAAGAATAAAATCTACCGCATCTAAAATCACTTTGATACCATCTCAAAAGGATAATACCACAGTTGACGTAGACTCTGAAGTTTCAGCAATAAATATAAAATTGCCAGGGGATGTTGCTTTAGTATTAAACCATGTTGGGGATTTGAATTTCAAAAATTTTGGACGAATGTACCAAAGAGAAGATGGAACTTATGTTTCTGATAATTTCTCGGAAGCATCTTACACTTGTTATCTGAACATTTCCTCTGAGATTTCGCGTCTAAATATAGAATTTATATAATTAATCTTTATTTCTATACAAATTCATATAAAATTTAAATAAATCAGGTAATTTTTTGAATCGATGGGGCTCTTCAAACATTCTATACAACCATTCTAATCCAAGCTTTTGAAAGAAAAGAGGAGCCCTTCTCGTAACACCAGCAAATACGTCAAAGCTACCACCAACTCCCATCATAAGCTTTGCTTGTAACGTTTCATAGTTTCGGAAAATAAAGGATTCCTGTTTTGGAATTCCCATCCCTACAAAAAGGAGATCTGTTTTACTATCATTAATTTTTCGAACAACCTCTCGTTCAGCACTTATATCAAAATACCCATGATGAAATCCAACAATATTTACGTTGAACATTTTCTCAATTATTTGAGCAGCTTGTCCAACCACACTCTCTTCTGACCCAAGCAAAAATATTCTATAATTATTTATTTCAGACAATTCTAATAAATATTTCATTGTATCTATACCGGGGCACCTTTCCGTCTCAATTCCTTTCTTTTTGAGTAATTTAACTATTCCCACCCCATCAGGAATGGAAAAAGAAGCTTTACTAATTGCTTTAGAATATTCGTTACCCTTTAAATATTCCATATACATCAACGCATTTAAAGTAACTATCCAAAGCTTCTCTTTTCCAATTTGATCTTCGATAAAAGAATAAATATCATCTTGACTGCCATAAACCATCGGGATATCTTTCAAAAGAAACCGTCCAACCAATATATTCACCTCTAGTAACTGCTTCGAATCGAAATATTGTATCACAATTAAATTGAAATTTCCATAAATAATTATACAAATAAAAGGTTGAATTAAGAAAAATGTTTACACTATAAAAACAAAAATTGACGTTTAATTAACCAAATTCCTTATCTTTCATTGTATAATACTTTGAACTTTGATGATAAAACTTCTCAAATTAGGAGGAAGGATCATGGAAAAAACTTTACTTAGCCAAGACAAAAATGTTAAGAAATACCTCATCAAATTTTCTAAAGATGAAATTGAAAAAATTGAAGATCAAATCGTTCGAGAAATTAATCAACATTACACCTTTGAAGGATTTAGAAAAGGTAAGGTCCCCAAACAGGTTATTAAGTTGCGCTTAGGTTCTGATTTTAATAATATGTTATTAGAAGAAGCGGAACATGAGCTGGATCACAAAATCAGAGAAGAAGAAAAGTTGCTTTTCCCAATTATTGTTGAATCAAGAGCTCAAGATGAGGAACACATAGAATTCGAGGTTTTACTTCACACCTATCCTGAAATTATAAAAACAGAATTTGAAAATATTACGGTTAAAATCCCTGAATCTAAAGAAGTGGTTGAGGACTTTGTACAGAGAAGATTGAATGATTTACTGGAGAGCAACGCAATATTAGATCCCAAAGAAGAACCTATTCAGTACGGAGATTATGTAAGAATTAATTATGATTTAGTAGATGAAAACGGTGAAGTGATCAAATCTGATGAAGAAGAGGAAATAATAGTTAGAGAAGATGATGAAAGAGAACTCGTTAAAAAACTCATAGGAAAAACTACTGGCGAGGAATTTGAATTAGAAAAAGAAGATCAAGACAAAAAATTGATTCAAAAAGTTCGAATTGCACAAGTTTATACAAGAAAACTTCCTGAACTAAACGATAATTTTGCAAAAGAGCTGAATATTGAAGTAGAAACATTGAACGAGTTGAAAGAGACGTTGAGAAAAGAAGGAGAAGATGCCGTTAAAAATTGGCAGGATCAATTTGTGGTTAACTATATCTTATCGGAGTTACCTAATTATGTGGATATTGATATATCTGATGAAAGTGTAAATTATTATATTGATGCAACCATAAACGATCTTAAAAACAAGGGTAAATACGAAGAAAACTTAAAAAAATACGATAATGACGAAAATAAATTGAGAGAGGAAATCAAAAAGAGTGCATTGAATTGGATAAAAGAGATGGTTGTCATCGAAAAACTATCCTTAGAAAACGATATCAAAGTAGGAAACGAAGAGTTATCACAAGAGATCAAGAACTTCTCAACTATGTATGGTTTACCTTTCTCACGTGCTCAGGAAATAATAAGCTCAAATCCTGAACTATCTAATGAAATTCTATGGAACAAATTAAGAGAAAAAGTAGCCCAATTCATCAAAGAGAAAGTACAAATAGTTGAAATATCAAAAGAAGAGTTCGAAGGTGAAAATGTAACCCCAACCGAAGATCAAAAAGAAGAAAAAGTAAATACTGATAATGAAGCAAGTGAAGAAGAGACTGGACAAAATTAGAATTATATGATAAAATACATTTGAAGTTGCAGGGGACGTGGTGAAGCTGGTTATCATGCCGGTCTGTCACACCGGTGGCCGCGGGTTCGAGTCCCGTCGTCCCCGCCAATTTGGCAACGTAGCCAAGGGGTCAAAGGCGGCGGTCTGCAAAACCGCTATTCGAGGGTTCAAATCCCTCCGTTGCCTCCATTATAACTAAATTATCCCTGTGTATTACTTCTTCAGGTCCAAAGTTTTCTTTGAATGTAAGTATTTCATCGGTTTTTTTACCAATTATTTCTTTTAATTCCTCGGAAGAATAGTTTATTAAACCTTTTCCAATGCTTTCTCCTTTTTTATTAGATATCAAAACCAGATCTCCGACGGAAAAACTACCTGATACACTTATAATTCCTACCGCTAATAGACTTTTTCCTTTTAAAAGTGCTTCATGGGCTCCATTATCCACAATCAATTTGCCTTTTGGCTTTAAGCTGAATTGAATCCATCTCTTCCTTTTGCTCATCCTTTTTCCTTTGGGTAAAAAGGTTGTACCAAGGTTAAACTGCCTATTTTCAATATTATCCACAGCCTTTGTAATAATACTCTCTTCATAAGATGGGAGAATTGTTAAAGGTATTCCTGAGGCGATGGAAATCTTTGCTGCTTTTAATTTTGAACTCATCCCGCCGGTACCTAGTTTACCACTTTTTCCATTAGCAAGATTTTCAAGCTCAGGAGTAACTTCTTCAACAATATTGATCAGTGATTTCGGGTTACCTAAATCTTTCAACAATCCTGGAATATCTGAGAGAATGATCGATAAGTCTGCTTCCAACAAACTTGCTACTTGAGCAGATAAAACATCATTATCTCCGAATTTGATTTCATCTGTCGTTATTGTATCGTTTTCATTTACAATAGGTATCACATCATTTTCTAAAAGTGCATTCATGGTATTGTATGCATTTAAATAACGCTGACGATTAGAAAAATCGTCAGCTGTTAAAAGTATTTGTGCCACTTTAATATTTTTAACTGCAAAAAGATCACGATATTTGGAGATCAATACACCTTGGCCAACTGCTGCACAAGCCTGCTTTTCTGCAACAGAATACGGTTTGTAACTGTAACCTAATTCACTTCTGCCAGCTGCTATAGCTCCTGATGAAACAATAATTATATCTTTTTTTCTTTTAAACTTTAAGTCAGTCACTTGCTCGACAATTTTATTCATCTTACCAACATTTATTCCATTCTCATCAGCTATTGAGCTACTACCAACCTTTATAACTATCTTATTGATTGTATTTTTCAAAAAAATCACCAACCATTCAACTCAAAAATGAAATAATTTTATTTTTCATAGACTCTATGTTACCTTTTCCACCTAAATCCGGTGTTAAAACTTGTATATCTTTAACCGTTGCAGAAATAGCATTTTCGAGTTTTTTTGCTAACTTATTCAGTTTTAAATAATCTAATAACATAATGGATGAGCTTAATAAAGCAATCGGGTTTGCTATACCTTTATTGGTTATATCTGGAGCACTTCCATGGACCGCTTCAAAGATCGCAGCATCCTCGCCAATATTAGCAGCTGGAGCAAGACCCAATCCTCCTATCAAACCTGCGGCTAAATCGGAAAGGATATCTCCGTACAAATTAGGAGCGACAATTACATCATATTTTTCGGGATTCAATACCAACTGCATAGACATATTGTCAACGATCTTTTCTTCGTACTCTATTTCAGGATATTCGCTTGCAACTTTTCTAATAGATTCTAAAAATAAGCCATCTGTAATCTTTAGAATGTTTGCCTTATGTACAGCTGTAACTTTCTTTCTTTTATTTTCTTTTGCATATTTAAATGTAAAATATGCAATCTTATCGCTTGCATTTTTTGTTATCACTCTAACGGCACAAGCTGTATCGTCGATCTTGTATTCAATCCCTTTATACAAACCTTCGGTATTTTCTCTCACTACAACCAAATCGACATTATCGTATTTGGTATTGAGGCCCACTAAACTTTTAATTGGTCGTAAGTTTGCATACAGGTTCAACCTTTCTCTTAGTGTAACATTCACACTTCTAAATCCTTTACCTATTGGCGTAGTTATCGGACCTTTCAAAGCTACTTTGTTTTTCCTAATCGAATCTATTACATAATCAGGCAGAGGAGTTCCATATTTCTCAATTACCTTCTCTCCAGCTTCCACTAAATCCCAAATAATAGGAACGTTCATATGCTCAAAGACATCTACAACTACAGAGGTTATTTCTGGACCTATTCCATCACCCGGAATCAAAGTAACTGTATACATAAAATCACCTACTAATCTATTAATTCTAAAGTACCGTATTTTTTGTAATAATTAACCAAACCCCCACTTTGTAAAATCTTTAACATCACTTTGGGGAGAGATTTAATCTTCAAAACTTCATCTTTGGTAAGATTCTTAACTACACCTTTTTCTAGATCAACAGTCAATAAATCACCTTCATCTATATTATTAGTGGGAACTTCAACCAAAGGTAACCCAATATTTATGGAATTTCTATAAAATATTCGGGCGAAAGAAGTTGCTATTACAGCACTGATACCAGCGTGTTTTATCACTAAAGGCGCTTGCTCTCTAGAAGAACCACAACCAAAATTTTCTCCTGCAACAATGAAATCACCTTTTTTGATTTCATTATAAAAATTTGGCCTTAGATCCTCCATCAAATGAACAGATAATTCGTCCATATCGATGGTACTGAATTTGTATTTTCCGGAGATAATATAGTCGGTGTTTACATCGTCACCAAATTTATGTGAATAACCTTTTAATTCCATTATTTATCCTCCCGTTCAAAAAATTAATTGTCACAAATATTTTCGAGGATCCGTTATTTTTCCCTCAATACAAGAAGCCGCCACTGTGGCAGGTGATCCCAAATAGATGAAAGCTTTGTTGTTTCCCATTCTTCCTTTGAAATTTCTATTCGCGGAAGAAATTACATTCTCTCCATCAGAAGGTACTCCATTGTGTGTACCGACACAAGGCCCACAGCCTGGGGCAACTACCGTCGCTCCTGCTTGAATTAAAGTTTGAATTATTCCCTCATTCATAGCTTTTAATAAGGTATCTTTAGATGCAGGAGCCACAATAAGTCTAACACCCTTATGGATTCTCTTGCCTTTTAAGATATTCGCAGCTATTCTTAGATCTTCAATTCTTCCGTTAGTGCACGTACCTAACAAACCTTGATGTATAGGAATACCTTCAACTTCACTAATTGGACTAACATTATCAACGGTATGGGGTTTGGCAATTTGAGGTTCTAAATCGCTGACATCAAATTTATATATTTCTTCATAATTTGCACCTTCATCTGGTTCGTAACTTTTAAATGGTTTATCAGTTCTTTCCTTTACCCAATTTTCAGCTTTTTCATCAAGTTTCATCAAACCGACTTTGGCTCCCATTTCCACTGACATATTAGAAATGGTAAATCTTGCCTCAACCGATAAATTATCAATAACTGGTCCCTCAAACTCTACAGCCTTGTAAGTTGCTCCATTGGCTGTCAGATTCTTTATAATATACAACGCAACATCCTTAGAATAAACACCTGTTGGCAGAGAACCTTCTAAAACAATTTTTACACTTTGTGGTACCTTAAACCATAACTTACCACTCGCCATAGCAATAGCCAAATCTGTTGAACCGACACCCGTTGAGAAACAATTAATAGCCCCATAAGTACACGTGTGAGAATCCGCCCCTATTACGATCTGTCCAGGTAAGGCATGGCCTTTTTCAGGAATTAATTGATGACATATACCCTCACCGATATCGTAAAACTTCGTACCGTAATTGCTACTAAAATCTCTCATCAACTTATGTAAGGCAGAGACTTTTTCACTTGGACTGGGTGCATTGTGGTCTATTACAAAAGCAACTTTTTCAGGATTCGCAACTTTTTTTGCTCCAACATTTTCAAACGTCTTAATAGCTAATGGAGTGGTCCCATCTTGCCCCATCATGAAATCAACATCAACTATCACTATTTCCCCTGCTTCCACATCTCTACCTAAATGATCACTGAATATCTTTTCAGATATTGTTTTGTAGGTTGACATCCTTTATCTTTTCCTCCCTCATTTCATTGTATAGATAGATTAACTCTTTATCGAATAGGCTTCTTTTGAGCTGAACAGATAGAGATCTTACCCTTTTTAAAATCTCTTCTGCTTGTTCTGGAGTTAGATCTATATCGTACTCTTTAAACTTTGCAACAATAGCGTTCCTCCCGGAATGTTTTCCAATAAGTATTTGTCTTTGTAATCCTACTTCTTCTGGGGAGAAAGATTCGTATGTTTTTGAGTCTTTCAAGACACCGTCTGTATGAATGCCTGATTCGTGGGCAAAAACATTATGACCTACGATTGTTTTTGATAAAGGAAGCACCCTTCCTGAAGCCTTGGCAACATATTCACAAACTTCTTTTAGTAAATTAGTCTTTATTCCCAAATCATTTTTGTAAATGTATTTAAGAGCCATCACTACTTCCTCTAAAGCTGCATTCCCTGCCCTTTCACCTAATCCATTTACCGTAACACCTGCGTATTTAGCGCCTGCTTTTATTCCCGCTAACGTGTTTGCAGTAGCTAAGCCAAAATCGTTGTGGGTATGCATCTCAATATCGATACCAACTTCGTCTATTATTCTTCTGATATGTTCGTAGATAGAAAATGGTTCCATCATTCCAACGGTGTCACAGTATCTTAACCTATCTGCACCTGCTTCTTTAGCCTCTTTAGCAAACTTTATAAGAAAATCCATATCACTTCTTGAAGCGTCTTCAGCGTTTACAGAAACGTATAAATTGTGCTTTTTGGCAAATCTTGTAGCATCCACCATACTTTTTAATACCCAATCCCTATCTTTTTTTAGTTTGTGTTTGATGTGAATATCTGAAGTGGAAATAGAAATTGCAACCGCGTCGACCCCACAATCAATGGATTCTTCAACATCCTTTATAACTGCTCTATTCCAGCCCATAATTGAAACACCTAAGTTTAACTTACATATCTTCTTTATGGCTTCCTTTTCATCTCCACCCATCGTAGGAATCCCGGCTTCGATCTGATAAACACCTAACTCTGCTAACATCTTCGCTATTTGGACCTTTTCTTCATTGGCAAATACCACGCCGGCAGTTTGCTCTCCATCTCTTAAAGTTGTATCAACTATATATACGTTACTCACGTTCTTTTGTACGTTCTTCTTTCCATTACATTTAGAAGAATCGTACCCTCCCTCCTTTCAGTTTTATATACTCTCTTTGGGAACTTTAAAACATGCCTTAGTAACCCTTCGCCCTGCTCCCCGCCCATAAGGATAAAAGTTCTTTTGATTTTTTTAATTATACCTTAAATTTAAAGATATATCAAGTTCATGGAAAGATTCTTATTATATCAAGACCTTTATTTTCAGGCAATCCAAACATTAAATTCATATTTTGTACTGCCTGACCACTGGCACCTTTCACTAAATTGTCAATCACAGACATGATTATTAAAGTATTTGTATGTTCATCAATTTCAAAACCTATTTGGCAATAATTGGAGCCAACCACACTTTTTGTAGATGGATACTTTCCAGGGTTCAGAATTTTTATGAAATAATCGTTTTTATAAAACTCTTGGTAAAGATCGTAAACCTCATTTAAGGTTATATCTGATCCCAAATTACAGTAAATCGTACTTAAAATTCCTCTTGTCATAGGAACAAGATGTGGGGTGAAAACAATTTTTACCTCTTCTTGCATTATTTTTGATAACTCCTGCCCTATTTCTGGAATATGTCTATGTTTAGCCACGTTATAAGGTTTTGTATTTTCGTTACATTCTGAATATAAGTTACTAAATTTAGGTTCATGACCTGCACCTGATACCCCAGATTTACTGTCAATAATTATGTTTTTATCTGATACAACTCTATTTTTTAAAACAGGGGCTAATGCCAAAATCACACTAGTTGGATAACAACCTGGATTGCCCACAATTTGTGCATTTTTAATCTTTTCCCTATTTAACTCAGTTAATCCGTAGACTTTGTTGAATTTATCGTATTCTATGTCATCATTTGAACCATACCACTTTTTGAAGACATTAAAGTCATCGAAACGAAATGCAGAACCTAAATCTATCAATCTCTTACCTGCATCCATTACCATCTGAGCTATTTCAAAAGTTAGTTCGTGAGGTAAAGTTGAAAATATTATATCGCAAGTAGCAACCGCTTTTTTGAAATCATCACCCTCTAATATAAGGTCACAAATTCCTTGTAATCCCGGATAAACTTCTGAAATTAATTGGGATTCAAAGTGTTTTGATGACAAATAACTTATTTTAGCATTCGGGTGTTTTGAAAGAATTCTGACTAATTCAATACCTGTGTATCCTGTTGCCCCAAGTATACCAACCTTCATACATCTTCCTCCCATCTTGCTGCCCCTATTGTTTTACGGCGTTTTAGAATATTTTTTAGATCTAAAAATTCATACACATCCTCATCTATCAGCTGACAAAAATTTCTAAATTCAGAAATATTAAGCTCTTCTAAAGAGACATTTTTTGTTATAGCATATGCAACTAATTTTCCAACTATATCGTGAGCGGTTCTGAAAGGGATCCCTTTTTTGACCAAATAATCTGCCAGATCCGTTGCATTGAGATAGCCAAATTTTACCGCCTCTTCCATCTTTTTTTCGTTCACACGTATCGTTCCCAACAAACCAATAAATACCTTTAAACAACCTTTTAATGTATCAACGGTATCAAACAGAGGTTCTTTATCTTCTTGCATATCTTTGTTATATGCTAGGGGTAAGCCTTTCATAGTTGTTAAAAGGGCAAACAAATTTCCATATACCCTACCTGTTTTACCCCTGATTAATTCAGCGGAGTCTGGATTTTTCTTTTGTGGCATTATACTACTTCCAGTCGAATATTGGTCACTTAATTCCACAAAATTGAACTCTTGGGTAGACCAAAGTACTACTTCCTCAGAAAATCTACTCAAATGCATCATTATCAGGGAAGCTATTGATAAGAATTCAATGATAAAATCCCTATCGCTTACTCCGTCAATACTGTTTAGTGAAACCTCTTTAAAGTCTAACAATGAAGCCACATACATTCTATCTATATCGTATGATGTTCCAGCTAAAGCTCCTGAACCTAAAACCAAAACATTCACTCTTTTTAAAGAATCTTTCAACCGTTCTATATCCCTTTTAAACATCTCCATGTAAGCTAATAAATGATGTGAAAATGTGATAGGTTGAGCTCTTTGCATATGTGTGTAACCGGGCATAATTTTGTTTTTGTACTTTTTGGAAAGTTCCAATAAAACAGCGTTTAATTGGCCTAATAAATCTATAATTTTTAATATTTCATTTCGTAAATACAATCTTTCATCTGTTGCTATTTGGTCGTTCCTACTTCTTGCTGTGTGAATTTTTTTGCCAACGTCTCCTATCTTTTCAACCAACATTTGCTCTACCAATGTGTGCACATCTTCTACTATTGGAATCTCTTCAAACTTTTCTTCTTTTATTTCTCTTAACGCTCTTTCAATTTGTTCAAACTCTTCGTCAGTAATTATTTTTGCCTTTTTCAACCCTTTCGCATGGGCTAAAGAAGCTTCTATATCGTAGGGCAATAATCTGATATCGACATTTATCGATGAATTAAAAATTTCCATATCTTCTGCAATTTTTTCTTTAAACCGACCACCCCACAATTTCATTGTTCTCCTCCTACAGTCGTTTTGTTATATTTTTGATTTTCAACAAAATGCTTCATCTGATAAGCTCTCATCTTCAAAGGTAGTCCAAACAAGTTTATAAAACCTTCTGCATCCTTTTGATCATAAATCTTATCTTCTCCAAATGTAGCTAACTCTTCGTTGTATAAGGAATATGGTGAACTTAATCCTGCAATTATAATGTTCCCTTTGTAAAGTTTCAATTTCACAACACCGGTAACAACCTTCTGCGTTTCATCAACAAAAGCATCTAAACTTTCTTTCAACAGAGAGAACCACAATCCATTATAAACAAGATCCGCATACTTTTGTGCCACTAAATCTTTGAATCTTGACGTTTCTTTGTCAAGTACCAAGCTTTCCAGTTCTTTATGTGCAGTATATAGTAATGTTCCACCTGGAGTTTCATACACACCTCTTGATTTCATTCCAACTAATCGATTTTCTACGATATCTGCAATCCCCACACCATTTCTTGATGCAATTTCATTGGCTTTTTTTATCAACTCTACGGGCGAAAGTTCTTCTTCGTTTATCTTCACTGGAATCCCTTTTTCAAATTCTATGGTTACATATTCAGCAACATCGGGTGCTTTTTCAGGTGGAGTAACCATATCGAATAACTCAGGTTTAGGTTCATTCCATGGATTCTCTAAATCTCCTCCTTCATGGCTTATATGCCATATATTTTTATCTACACTGTATATTTTTTCTTTGGTTATAGATATTGGAATTCCCTTCTTTAGGGCATAGGCAATTTCTTCCTCCCTAGACTTAATTTCCCATATTCTCCAAGGAGCAATAATTTTTATAGAAGGATCTAATGCCTTAATAGATACTTCAAATCTTACTTGATCATTACCTTTACCTGTACAACCATGAGCAATAACATTTGCACCTTCTTTTTGGGCAATCTCAACTAGTTTTTTTGCCATTAGAGGTCTTGCAAAGGATGTTCCCAATAAGTATTTACCCTCGTAGATTGCTCCAGCTTTTAAGGTTGGATAAATATAATCGGTTACAAATTCTTCCACAACATCTTCTACATAAACCTTACTTGCACCACTTGAAAGAGCCTTTTTTTCGATAGCATGAGTTTCCTCTCCTTGACCTACATCGATACATACCGCAATAATTTCACAATCATACTTTTCTTTTAGCCATGGTATGATTACAGATGTATCTAACCCTCCTGAATATGCCAATACTACCTTTTCCCCGGTTTTCATAAATGATTCACCTCTTTTTGATATTTGTAGATTTTTTAGTAGATTATGATAATAATCTACATATTCGTTCAAGGACTGTATATTATTTTCCCCAATTTTGCAATTCTTTGTTGCTTCAATTGATTTTTGAGCTGTTTCCAATGCTGTAAATAACGGAATGCTGTTTTCTAAGCATGCTCTTCTTAACTTGAATCCAAAGTTGGATACGTTCTTCCCTTTTGTAGGTAAATTAATAACCATTGAAAAATAACCTTTCTTTACTAACTCTAATGATTTTTGATGATCTATCTCTTTTATTTTAATATCTATCAATTTAAAAGCTTCTGCTGTCCCGGTGGTTCCCCACAATTCGTATCCACAGCTTTGAAGATATTTAACAAAACTTTTACTCCCCTTTACTACTTTTTCTGGAAATGATAATAGTACATTACCTGTAGAAGGAACATCCAAATGAGCGCTTTTAAAAGCTTTATACATCGCATTATGATAATTGAAATCGATGCCAAGAGTTTCCCCTGTGGATTTCATTTCTGCGCCTAATGCAACTTCAACACCTGGCAATTTCTCTAATGAAAATATTGGTGCTTTAACCACCGTATATGGGATTTTCGGATAAAAAGGTTCATAACACCCAAGTTCTTTCAAGTTATTACCTAATGCAATTTCAACCGCGAGTTTTATCATAGGGATTCCCGTTACTTTACTGATTATTGGAACTGTCCTTGAAGCCCTAGGATTCACTTCTATAACGTAAACTTTTCCCTCTTTCACGATAAATTGAATGTTTATTAAACCTTTAACGTTCACCGCTTTTGATATTTTTTCAACGTATCTCACAATTTCTTTCTCTTCTAATTCAGACAAGCTTTTGGCAGGAAATACAGCAAAACTATCACCTGAATGAATTCCCGCTTTTTCAATATGTTCCATTATTCCAGGAATTAATACATTTTCTCCATCAGAGACTGCATCAACTTCAGCTTCTATCCCTTCTATATATTCATCTATTAGAACTGGTCTATTGGGTGATAAGTCTAAAGCATGTAATAAATACTCAAATAATTCATCTTCGGAATTAACCTTTTCAATAGATTGTCCTCCTATCACATAAGAGGGTCTAACTAAAAGAGGAAACCCTATACGGTTAGCAATTTCTCTAGCTTCATCAAATGAAGTAACGTACCCACCACGGGGATGGTTGATCCCTAACTTTTTCAACAACAGCGAAAATCGTTTTCTATCTTCACACAAGTCAATATCCTCATATGAAGTTCCCAAAATTTTGATTCCACGTCTTTCGAGATCTTCGCTTAGATTCAAAGCAGTTTGCCCTCCAAACATGACCATTGTTCCCATTGGATCTTCTTTTTCTATGATATTCAAAACATCTTCTTGAGTAAGGGGTTCGAAGTACAATCTATCACCTGTATCAAAATCTGTACTGACGGTTTCAGGATTATTGTTTATGATGATTGATTTGATACCTTTTTCTTTTAATGCCCATAGAGCTTTAACTGTACAATAATCAAACTCTACGCCCTGTCCGATTCTTATTGGGCCTCCACCTATCACAATGACTTTTTTTATGTCCTTGTGAACTTCTATTTCGTCCTCTTCACCATAAGTTGAGTAGAGATATTGTGTTACTGAATCAAACTCCGCTGCACATGTGTCAACCATTTTGTATGATGGGGTAATACCATAGCGTTTTCTCAATTCTCTAACTTCATCTTCTGGTAAACCTTTTAATTCAGATATTTCTTGATCTGAAAAGCCAAGAACCTTTGCTTTAAGTAAAAGGTCGTAATTCAATTGGGAAAATCTAATACTATTTTCAAAATCGACGATGTTTTTTATTTTTTCTAAAAACCAGTTATCTATATAAGTTAATTTATGAATATCAAAAACCTTATAACCTCTTCTAAGTGCTTCGGCAATATGAAATAATCTTTTTTCGTTTGGGATGTGTAAATGTTCTACTAATTCTTCATCGCTCTCTTTTTGCACTTCTTTAATTCTCAAGCCTTTAATTTTCATATCAAGGGAGCGAACTGCTTTTAACAAAGAACTTTCAAAGGTACGTCCAAGTGCCATCGTTTCCCCGGTGGATTTCATTTGTGTACCTATTTTTTTATCAGCTTGATAAAACTTATCAAAAGGCCATCGTGGAATCTTTGTTACAACATAATCTAAAGATGGTTCAAAAAAAGCTGTTGTTTTTCCCGTAACCGGATTTTTTATTTCATCCAAAGAAAATCCTAACGCGATTTTCGTAGCAATTTTTGCTATCGGATACCCGGTTGCTTTGGACGCTAAGGCACTGGATCTACTCAAACGAGGATTCACTTCAATAACTCGATATTCTTTGTTAGAAGGATTGAGGGCAAACTGAATATTGCAGGCACCTTCTATCTTTAAAGCTTTTATTATCTTAATGGATGAGTCCCTTAACATTTGATGTTCTTGATCTGTCAACGTTTGAGAAGGTGCCACAACTATACTATCTCCAGTGTGAATTCCAACAGGATCAAAATTTTCCATATTACATACGGTGATGCAATTATCAAAAGAATCTCTAACTAACTCGTATTCGATCTCTTTCCAACCCAATAACGATCTTTCTATTAAGACTTCTTTCATCATACTCTTTTTCAGCCCATTCTCTACAAATTCGATTAACTCTTGTTCGGTGTAAGCGAATCCACCGCCTGTTCCTCCTAAAGTGTATGCTGGGCGTATTATCAAAGGATACCCAACTTGGCTAGCAAAATTTAGGGCTTCGGATACTGTTGACACAGTGAGGCTTTCAGCGATAGGTTCTTCAATTTCTTGCATTTTTCTTTTAAATAATTCTCTACTTTCTGCTATTTTTATGGATTCAACTGACGTTCCCAATTCTTGAATATCGTACTTATCGATAATTCCACTATCTTTTAGTTTGATAATTAGATTTAAGCCTGTTTGTCCTCCCAATGTTCCTAAAATCCCATCGGGTTTTTCTTTCTCTATAATGGAAATTAAAGTATCCATTTCAAGGTTTTCCATATAAACTACATCTGCTATTTCTGTATCAGTCATAATAGTTGCAGGATTGTTGTTTACCAATATTACTTTACATCCTTCTTCTTTTAAAGATTTACAAGCTTGGGTTCCTGAATAATCGAATTCTGCAGCTTGACCTATTATTATTGGTCCAGAACCTATCACTAAAACACTTTTTATTTCGCGTTTTTTTGGCATTGTTGACCTCCCCGGAAGTATGTTTTTAGTTTCTATAGATTGAATCTTTAATTTTTTTAAAAATAAAAGTTGTATCGTGAACCCCAGGCCCACCTTCTGGATGAAATTGAACAGTAAAAATGGGATACTTCTTGTGCATAATTCCCTCAATACTATGATCGTTTAAATTGATGTAGGTGATTATTACATTTTTGTTTTTCACTGACTCTTTTTCAACCATATAACCGTGGTTTTGAGAAGTGATATAACATTTATTATTCAATAAATTCTTCACAGGATGGTTGGTACCTCTATGACCAAATTTCATTTTTACAGTATTAAAACCCAACGCCAAAGATATTATTTGATGACCTAAACAAATCCCAAAAAGTGGTTTCTCACCTATAAACCCCTTAGCTAAAAGTATTGCTTCTTTTGCCTTTTTTGGATCACCGGGGCCGTTGGAGAATAATACTAAATCTGGTTGAACTTTATCTACATCATTTTTACTACTGTTATATGGAAAAACGTAAAGATCGTAACCTTTAGATTTGAGCTGGTTTACTATATTTTTCTTAACTCCCAAGTCTATTAAGGCTATCTTTGGACCGTTCCCTTGAATTCTATAAATTTCCTTTGTTGAAACGCTATCAAGTAAATTCTCATTGGAAGTTGGAACTTCAAAATCCTCCTCTGTGGTTATCACACCATTCATACTACCTTCTATCCTTAACTTTTTCGTAAGGGCCCTTGTATCTACTTTACTTAAAATAGGCACTTCATGTTGGTTTAAATAATCTAAAAGTGAATACTGAGATGTGTGATGAGAGGGAAATTGACAGTAATCTTTAACTATCAAACCTTTGATGGTGGGTCTTTTTGACTGTAAATTCTCTAAATTTACACCATAATTTCCGATCAATGGATAGGTCATTACCAGTATTTCTCCTGCATAAGACGGATCCGTTATTGATTCTTCGTATCCAGTCATAGACGTGTTAAAGACAACTTCGCCTTGTCCAAAATCTTTTTTACTTATAATTTCTCCTTCAAAAATGGTAGAATCATTTAACTTTATAAATCCTTTCATCTTAATACCCCATTTCTACAAAAACTTCTTCGAGAATATTCATACCCTTGGCTATCTCCTCTTTTGTGATTATAAGAGGAGGAACGAATCTTAAAACATTGTGGTTTAAAAGATTTATCAAAAGTCCTTTTTCCATAGCTTTTTTTACTATATCACTGCCTTCTTCTATGTCTAACTTGACTCCAATCATCAAACCTTTTCCCTTAACCTTATCAATTATCGAATGTTTTTCCTTCATTGCTAATAATTGACTTTTGAAAAATTCACCATTTTCTTTCACAGTATTCAGAAAAGATTCTTGTGCAACGTTTTTCATAACAGCCATGCCAACTGCACAGGCTAATGGATTCCCACCAAATGTCGATCCATGATCCCCAGGTGTAAATACGTCAGCTTTTTCATTCACAACAAGCACACCGATGGGGAAACCACCACCTAAGGCTTTCGCAAGGGTCATCACATCGGGTACCACTCCAGAATGTTCATAGGCAAAAAGTTTTCCGGTTCTTCCTATCCCTGTTTGAACTTCGTCAAAAATTAAAAGAAGATCGTTCTCATCACAAAGTTTTCTAACTTGTTGAAGATATTCATCTTTTGCTTCGTTTATTCCCCCTTCACCTTGAATAACTTCTAACATTACAGCACATGTATTTTCATCAATGGCCGACTTTAGTGAATTTATATCGTTGTACTCTACACTTTCAAATCCTTCCAATAGAGGTTCGAAGTTTTTGTGATATTTTGGCTGGGCTGTTGCCGTCAATGCACCGTAGGTTCTTCCATGAAATGAGTTCTTTGCCGTGATAATTTTGTATCTTCGCCCATTGTACTTAGTGTTTCCATATTTTCTTGCTAACTTAATCGCAGCTTCATTCGCCTCTGCTCCACTGTTGCAAAAAAAGGCACTTTTCCCAAACGATTTTTCACAGATCATCTTGGCTAACTGTATTTGATTACTATTCCAATAGAGGTTAGAAATATGGATCAATTTGTCAACTTGAGATTTTACCGATTCAACAACTGCAGGGTGAGAATGTCCCAAAGCATTAACGGCGATCCCAGCTACAAAATCTAAGTACTCTTTACCGTTTTCATCCCAAACCTTTATACCTTTCCCTTGAACTAAAGTTATAGGAAATCTTGAATAAGTATTCATTACATACTTTTTATCTTCAGAGATTATCATTATCGTAAACCTCCTTCGCTATCATAGTTCCCACACCTTTGTCTGTGTATATTTCTAAAAGTAAAGCATGGGGAATTCTTCCATCTATTATGTGTGCTCTTTTTACTCCGCCTTCTAACGCTTGGATGCAGCATTTTAACTTAGGAATCATTCCACCAGTGATAAATTCAGAATTCAATAAATCTTTTGCTTCTCTATATGACAGTCTTGAAATTACACTTTCTTCATCTTCTTTGTTTTTCAAGATGCCTTCTACATCTGTCAATAAAACAAATTTATCCGCCTTCAAAGAGGAAGCAATTTTACCTGCCGCTATGTCGGCATTAACGTTATAAGTTTTCCAATCTTTCCCAATTGCACAAGGAGCGATTACGGGGATATAATCTTTTTCAGTTAAATTCAAAATTACCTCTTTATTCACATTTATTAACTTACCAACATAACCCAAATCCCCTTGGGACAAATCTTTTTCTGCCAACAATAAATTTGCGTCTTTTCCACTCAATCCAACAGCCTTTCCCCCTATTTTATTTATCAACGATGTAATCTCTTTATTTACCTTACCAACCAACACCATCTCTACTATTTCCATAACTTTTTCATCAGTTACCCTTAATCCATTTACAAATTTTGTTTCTATATTTAAACTCGCAAGCATTTTATTGATATCTGGTCCTCCTCCATGAACGATAACAGGATTCAACCCAACATATTTCATAAGTACGATATCTTTTGCGATCATCGATTTAATTTGTGGGTCTTTCATAGCGTTACCACCAAACTTAATAACAGCAATACTTCCTGCAAATTTTTTTATGTAGGGTAAAGCTTCGATCAAAACTTCCGCTTTAGATATCTCATCGGAAAACTTTTCAGCTTTTATCATGTTCTGTACCCTCCATTTATTTCTACATATTTGTAACTAAGATCACATCCCCAAGAAATAGCACTCTCTTCACCATCTTTTAAATCTACAATAATTTTCAATTCTTTCTCACCGAGAATTTCTTTTGCTTTAATTTCGTTAAACTCAATAAAATGACCATCTTGACAAAGTTGAATCTTTCCTACACAACTTTGAAACCAGACATCTACTCTATTGGGATCAAAGTTTCCTCCTGAATAACCAGCGGCCGCTAACACCCTTCCCCAATTAGCGTCCTCTCCATGAATTGCTGTTTTTACTAGATTAGACTTGGCTATGGACCTTGAGATCAATTTAGCATCTTCTTTTGTCTTGGCATTTTTTACTTGTACCTCAAAAAATTTAGTAGCACCTTCCCCGTCTATCACAATTTTTTTTGCTAAATTTTCAACTACTTCATAAAGGGCTTTTTGAAATAAATTGTATTCGTGAGAATCTTCTGTAATTTCTTCGTTTTTAGCCTGCTTATTAGCCAAAATAAGAACCGTATCGTTGGTACTAGTGTCGCCATCAACCGTTATCAAATTGAAAGAATCATTAACTGATTGCTTTAAAGCTTTATTCAAGGCTGATTTAGAAATGTTTGCATCTGTCAAAATGAAAGACAACATTGTAGCCATATTGGGATGAATCATACCTGAACCTTTGGCAACCCCAGTTATTGTGATCTTTTTACCACCAATCACAACTTGTGTAGAATTAATTTTTGGGAAGGTATCTGTAGTCATTATCGCCTGTGCGAAACTTACAAGATCATCATTTGCTAAATCAATATTTTTTTCAAATGATTCTATGCCGTTTAAAATTTTTTCAATTGGCAATGGAACACCTATAACACCTGTTGAACTTACAAATACATCTTCTGGTTTTAAATTTAAGATTTCAGCGGTTTTTTCTGCCATGCTTATTGCATCTGAATATCCTTTTACACCCGTGCAAGCGTTTGCGTTACCACTATTCACAATAACAGCTTGCATTTCGTTATCCTTAATGTTCTCCATACTCAAAATAACTGGAGCCGCTTTAACTTTATTCGTGGTAAAAACAGCTGAGGCATTAGCCTTTTTTTCTGAGTATATCAGTCCTAAATCTTTTTTGAGCTTCTTGATCCCACAGTGAATTCCCCAGACTTTAAAACCCAATGGTAAAACAATACCTTCTTGCATTATTTCCGTACTTTCCATACACTAACCTCCCTCTATTCTTTTGAACTTACTGACTTTAGAAACTCTAAAAAAAACGGCTACATCTTAAAAGATGTAGCCGCATGGATTAAAACTCAATTAGGAGAATAACCATCTCCCAACCTCATAAGCACCCATTACCGGTGCTTATGATCCACCGGCTACATGGGCGCCTCCTATTGTTATTTAAATTTATTTGATTATAAGAGATGAAATTTTTTTCACAAATAGTCATAAATTCAAAAAACTCCTTTTGCTAAATTTTAGGGATTATAACATAAAAAAATTGAGTTGTCAAATTTATATCAAATTTTTTTCTTCGCCAGGTTGTATTTCGCCATTCAAGAGTTTTTTCTTTATTTCTTCTAACTTTGCTTTAATTTGAGCACCTTCGTATCCTTTCTTTAGTAAATCTTTCCCCGTGATGGAGAGTTTTAGTTTCTCAATCTTTCGTAAATATTCATAGTATTTTTCCAATAATTCTTCTGGAAGCTTTACTGCTAAGAAAATTAATTGTTCATTTTGAAAACCGTTGGTTTTTTCATAGTAGTACGACAAATTTAATATTTTTTCTTTGTTGTTTAAATCTTTAGAAATTTCACTATATACGTTTTTCACTTGCTTTAAATTCTTAATAAAATCTTTCGGTAATCCATATCTTTCGCTAATTTTTTTGAGAGATTCTTCTGGAGTGTATTGCAGTAGAACGTCTAAAACTAGGTGGAATACTCTTACTTTATTCAGATAATTTGGTAAGTTGTTTTTGAAGTAATTTTTAACATCAAAAAGTTTTTCTAAATCTTTTTCTAGTGTGGGAGAATAGTAAGTTTTTTCGAACAAGTGGAAAATTATTTTCAGTTTACCCATTCTTTTTACTGCTTTCATTGGTTCAGGTTCTTCTAATATTTTTTCTAATTCTTCTCTTATCCTCATTCCAGTCACTTTTTCCAAATATCCCTTTTCTACAGCTTCTTCTAATTTTGTTAAGGTGTTAGGCTCAATTTCAAAACCAAATCTTTGTTCGAACCTTATAGCTCTCAATATTCGAGTAGGATCTTCGATAAAAGAGAGTGGATAAAGTATCCTGATTCTGCCTTCTTCAAGATCTTTTTTACAATTAAAAAAATCCATCAGTATTCCAAAGGAACCCGAATTAAGTTTTATGGCCATGGCGTTTATAGAAAAATCTCTTCTGTATAAATCTTTTTTAATAGTTGATAATTCCACCTTTGGTAATTCTCCTGCTTCTTCGTAATATTCTGTTCTGGCGGTTGCAATATCAATCCTTATTATCTTATTTTCCCCATTTCTATAAAAAATTGAGCAGGTGTGAAATTTAGGATGTTCAATATATTTTGCTCTCAATTGTTTAGCAACATATTTACCAAATAACAAACCATCCCCTTCCACTACTACATCTATATCGTAGGGTATTGACTTTGTACCGTTTGATTTAGAGTTAATTGCTAGCAAAAGATCCCTGACAAATCCTCCTACTACATATACGTTTAACCCCAACTCATTCCCATATAGCCCAATAAGTTTTAGAAGATTAAGAATAGATGTGGGTAGAATTTTTTCCATTTCTTTTTTTAGATTTTGCGATTTATACTTTTCTTCTAAAATTGGGCTAAGTGAAAAATTAAAAACTCCGTTAGTTGCCCTCAAAAGGTCTGTTCTAGTTATTATACCAACAAGTATACCATCTTTTAAAACGGGAATCCTTCCGATGTCTGCTTCTGCCATGATCCTTCTCACTTGATTCAACGAGGTTTCTACATCAGCAACTTTTAAGTTAGTACTCATTATAGCTTTAACAGGTGCATTTTTTAAACCATGTTTCATTGCTTTTTCTATGTCTTTTTTAGTTACAATACCCACTAATTTATTATCAGAAATTACAGGGAGGCCAGAATGTCCTGTTTGAAACATCAATTCATGAGCCCTTTCAACCGTTTCAAATGATAATATGGTTCTTACGGGAGATGACATAATATGCTTTGCTCTTAAAACTGGGACAAAAGAAGATTTTAACTCTTTTTTAATCTTGTCAATAACCTCTTGTATTCTAAGACCTTTTGTTTTAGCTGAACCAGCTTTTTTATGACCCCCGCCACCAAATAAAGATAGTATTTTATTTAAATCTATTTCTTCAATCCTTGATCTTGCAACTATATAAATGCTTTTGCCCATTTTTACAACAACAAACAAAACATCCGGAGTAAGAGTTTCAAACAATTTGTGGGTTATAACGTTTAACCCACCTATAAATTTGTCGATTTCAGAATAAGCGATATGTATAGTTATTTCCTCCAAGGTAAGCTCTTGAACATTGTTATAGAGTTTGTCAAAAAGTTCTTTTTGCTCTTTTGTCATTTCTAACGAAACAAACTCTTCTACCTCTTCTATCCTGGCACCGCCTTTTAATAATTCTGCAGAGATTTGATGATCCAATGACGTTGTTGTAGAATATACAAAATTACCAGTATCTTCATGAATTGCTATTAAAAAAAGAGTTTCATAAGTATCAGGAAGAACTATTTTTCTTTCTAATAATTTTTGAACAACTAATGTTGTGGCACTTCCTACTTCTTTTGAATAATTATTACCTTTGATATTTTGCTCCTTTAACTCTGGATGATGATCATATATGTCAACTTCTATTCCTTGCTCAATAAGAGATTTTATAAATTCAGGAATTCTATTGATATCCGCAGTATCTACAATCACAACTTTTTCGAACTTGTGGTTTTTTATTTCTTCTTGATAATCTTTTATAAAATTATTTTCCTTTTCGTATGGAATATCGTATATATTCAAAAATTCCTTAAGATTTTGCTGAGGTTCTCCTTCAAGTACAATAATAGCATCTTCATATATTAATGATGCCGCAACACATGCAGCAAAACCGTCAAAATCAGCATTTTTATGCGTAGTTATTATAATTTTAGGAACCAAGATAAATTCTCCCTTGGATTAAATCCATTATTTAAAAACATGTTGAATTTGGTTAACTTAATTCAATCTAATTTGCTAATAAATTCCCTTTCTATGAATTCGAAACCTTTTTCCCAAAAATCTTTATTTGAAATGTCAATCCCAATTTTTTTTAGTAATTCTTTGGGTGAATCTTTTGCACCACTTCTAAGCAACTCTTTGTATTTCGGTACAAAAGATTTTCCTTCAACCTTGTACTGTTGGTATAAAGCTAAGACTAATAAATTAGCAAAATTGTATGCATATACGTAAAAAGGTGTTCTAAAGATATGAGGTATACTTGCCCACTCATAGTAATATTCTTTTGGTATTATTACTGAATCACCAAACATTATTTCTAATTCTTTTTTATACAGTTCTGCAAGTTCTTTCCAACTTGCACTTCTATTTTGTTCTATCAAATTGTGAGATGATATTTCGAATCTGGCGATCATATTTTGTCTAAACATCGTCGAAAACATTCCTTCAATATTTGATGCCAGGTACCCCGTTCTTTCTTCTTCTGAAAGAGTGGGTAGTATCTTGTCAATAACCAACATCTCACCAAAGACAGAGGCAACTTCCGCCATCGTTAAAGGAGGGTGATAATTCCAAATGTTTTGTTCAGAGGCTAAAGTTCCATGTATCCCATGTCCCAACTCATGCGCCAAAGTACCTACATCGGCAAGAGTAGCTGTAAAATTCAACAAAATAAAAGGTTTTTTATTTGGAAGCGCATAAGATGTGTAAGCTCCTCCCCTTTTACCTTTTCTTATTTCAGCATCGATTCTTTTTTCTTTAAAGAAAGACTCAGCAAGTTCTCCAATTTCTTCATCGAACTCGTAATATGAATCTAAAACAATCTTCTGTGCCTCTTCAAAAGAATATTCTTTTTGCACGTTTGTTAAAGGCGCATAGATATCAGCAAGCGTTTGTTCTATACCCAACTTTTTACCTTTCCATCTGTAATATTGCTGAACCATAGGCGTTTTGTCAGTGGTGACCTTTATAACGGTTTCCACAATTTCATCTTCAACTTCGTTGTTCAAGTTTCTCATAGAAATCGGGCTTTGGAAGTTTCTCAAATTAGCCTCTGTGTCGTAATTTTTTACGATAGAATTGTATGTTTTTTCGAAGATGAGGCTATCTTCGTCATACTTTTTAAAGAATTCTTTCATTGCTTGACGTCTTAATTTTAAATCAGGTTTTCTTCTTAAAGCCCTTACTTGTGGATCGGTTAATTCTTTGATTTCCCCATCGATCTCTAACTTGAAAGTATATGAACTTGTTAACCGACCATATAGCTCTTCAAAGCCTCCACGTGATGAGTTGTACATAGCAGCTAATACCTTTTCGGCATCTTCACTCAAGATATGATTTTTTGATTTAATAAGCCGTTGAATCACATGAGTGTAATCTTTCAATTCCTGGTCATGCATCAATTCATTCAATTTCTCTTCATTTTGCTTCAATAATGTCGGCTTCCAAAAGGATGATTCCATTTCTATTTTTGAATCGTAATCTTTAGCCACGGCATAGAGTTTTTGAGCAGTTTCATCTTGGGTGTTGGAATCATAAAGCAAGTGACAGTACTGGTAAGTAAAATTATGCATTTTTAAAATTTTCTCAAACTCTTGGAAGAAATTTTTCAACTCACTTGGCGTCAAAGAAGGGTCAGATAGTTTGTCATAATATTGCTGCTGTAACTTTTTGATTTTTCTCAAGCTTTCTTCGAAATCTTCATTAATTTGTGAGTCCTTGGGTGAAGAATAAAAAAACGTTAAATCCCAAGTAGGCAAAACAGTTCATCTCCCTTCTATATATAATGTTTCGGTATAATCTTTCTAGCTTGATCTTCATCTTTCTCCATAGCAGCAATTAATTCTCTTTCATTTTTAAATTTTACCTCGTCCCGCAAAAAATCAATTACATCTAAAACAATATAATCACCATATAGATCACCAAAAAAATCCAAAAAATAAACTTCAACTTTCGGGATTTTTTTATATTCGTTAAAAGTTGGCCTTAAACCGACATTCATTAGACCCCACAAGAAACCAGCTCGTCCCTTTACATATCCTTTTACAATGTAAACACCAAACTTTGGTAATATGATTTTCTCTTTTTCCCAAACGTTAATATTTGCAGTTGGAAAACCAAGTTTAAACCCCAGATGCCTATCTTCATGAACTGTACCTTCCAGAGTCCAAGGCCTTCCAAGCATTTCATTTGCCTTCTTAATATTACCTGATTTTAGCTCTCTTTTTATTGCGGAAGAACTAACCCTGTTTCCTTGACTTTTTAAATCTTTCAGTACTTTGACCACCAAACCTTTGCTTTGACTAACAGCTTGTAAATATTCCACATCGCCTAAAGCATCTTTCCCAAAGGTGAAATCTTCACCACAAACTATTGCTTTTACACCCTTTTTCATCAATTCCTCAAGATATTGTTCATGGGGTAATCCCCATACTTCTTCTAAATCTTTTACTTCAACTGTAAATCCCAAATCTTCGCAGATTTGTTTTCTTCTCCAACTAGGTAGGATAAGGCCTTCAAAACCTCCAATATACTTTTCAGGAGGATATCTAAACATCAAAACCAAGGGGTCAAACCTTAAGTTATTTGCAAGTTGGAGAGTATTTTTCAATATATATTGATGGCCTTTGTGTACACCATCAAAGATCCCAATTGTGAGTGCGTACAATTTTATGTCACCTCGTACAGAATTTTATTTATTTTTACTATTCTATCGTTTCTTTCTTCTTCTTTAAAGAGAGTTTTTAAAAATGTTGATTTTTTTTCAGCTTTACCTATTCCTAAAAAATACCATTTTTCATCGTATATTTTAACGTAATCATTTTTGTTGAAATTAGAAAATTCTAAAATATTATCTTTATAAATTTGGTGACCTTTAATGACTTGTTGACCGTTATTAATCTTAACGTAAGGGAGATCTAAAGCCTCATCCATTTTTAACATTTTTTCCAACGAAACTTCTTCTAAAAGAATACTATCTTTTAATTCAAACTTACCACTCTTTATTCTACAAAGTTCTTTGGTAACAGCTCCACATCCTAAAGCATATCCTATATCCATGATTAATGATCTTATATAAGTTCCAGAACTTACTTCTACATTAAAACTAAATTCTTGTCCTTCTTGTGAAAAATTTGAAATCTGATATATTTTTACTTTTTTTGGAGGAAGATTAATTATTTTACCTTCACGCGCATATTCATAAAGCTTTTTACCTTTATATTTTTTGGCTGAATATGCAGGAGGAACTTGCAAATATTCCCCCACAAATGAAAAACATATGTCTTTCAAATTAGAGATGTGTTGCTGAGTAACTTCGTTCTTTTCTTGTACTTTTCCTTCTATATCAAAAGTATCTGTAACGATCCCCAATTCAGCTTTTACATAGTATGTCTTTTTTTCGGTCTGAAAAAATTCTAATAGTCTTGTAGCTTTATTTATTCCTACAACTAGTACCCCAGTAGCAAAGGGATCAAGAGTACCAGCATGACCAACCTTTCTAATTCCAAGCTTTTTTCTGATTATTGAGACAACGTCATGGGAAGTAATACCCTTTGGCTTGTTGATTACTAAAAAACCACTTTTCATTTACTTTCCTCGTTTTTCTCTATTTTCTCTATTAGTTTATTTATTCTTATACTTGCTTCAATACCTTCGTCTTTATGGAACCTTACTTCGGGGGCTTTGAACATTTTAATATTTTTTGCGATAAGAGTTCTAAACATACCCTTTGCGTTGTTTAGAATTTCGATAATAGCATCAACATCTTCATCGAGGGATGATACATATACATCTAAATAAGATTTATCTTTTGATAAACGTACCATATTTATATCAATAAATTTGTCTTTTAATCTAGGATCCTTTAATTGAGAAAAACCTTGGGTAATTAATTTTTTCATTTCAGACTCAAGCATTTCTCTTCTATACTGAGCCATCAGATGTCACCTCCATATCATCGAACACTTCTTTCATATTCGTAAACTCAGGAGACCTTTTAATTATATCTTTGAATTCTTCAAAATAACTGGAATATTTATTATAATTTAATCCCAAAAAGTTCCAAACCTTTAAATCAACCTCAGGAATATCGAAGCATCCTGAATAGCCATAAAAATATGAATTAGTAGTTATATTCGCAACATTTACAATATACAATAATTTTCTTGCTTCTTCATTACTAGACTCTAAAGGATTATCATGGTATGTAGCGGTTTCTATGACTAAGTCTGACATATTCCAATTTTTAAAAAGCTTCCTCCCAATCTGTTGATGCGAATAAGTTGATAACATATTTTCCGCCTGAAAAAAAGAAATTTTTTCGTGTTGAGCAACTTTAATGACCATCTCAAAAACATCGGGCATGATATGGGCCATTACTACTTTACTAAGATCATGCAAAACACCACACATAAAGGCTTCTTCTTTATCAGGGGAATTAAGATATTTTGCTAAAAGTTCTGAGGCCACTCCAGTTGAGATCAAGTGAACCCAAAAATGCTGTGTATTGAAAAAAGGTATTTCTTGAGAAAAATAATTCTCGACGGTAAAAATACTTAAAGCTAAATTCCTTACCGTTTTGAACCCGAGTAGATTTATCGCTTGTGTTAGTTTCGTTACTCTCTTAGGTAGTGCATAATAAGCCGAATTAGATAGTCTTAAAATCTTTGCAGTTAAAGCAGGAGATTGAACGATCATATTATGCAAGTCATTTATATCAGCATAGGGATCGTTGGCTATGTTTATAATTCTTTGTACAATAAAATCAGGCGTAGGTAATTCTTTAATTTTTTTGGTGATCTCTTGAATATCCATTTCGTTCATTATATCAGTTCCTTCCATCAAATTTCAATTTATTCATTTGCTTATTGTCTGTTTTTCACAACAAATCTTTAAGAAGTAATGCCGAAATAGAAAAATAGAAAAACATACTTAGTATATCCATCAAAGTTGAAATAAAAGGGCCAGAGATCAAGGCTGGATCTAAATGTATTTTTTTTGCAAAAAAAGGTAGGATGGCTCCTAAAAGATTTGAAATCATTACTACTATAATTATAGACAAAGATAAACTCAACATAATTAAAGGTTCTCGAGTATTAACAATTGATCTTAAAAACATGATTATTCCCAAAATTATACCTAAAATTATACCAGAAAACAACTCTTTACTTAAAACTTTTTTAAAATCATCCTCTTCAATATCTCCAACTGCCATTGATCTAATTACTATAGCAGACATTTGACTCCCAGTATTTCCTCCTATAGCGTTAATAGTTGGCATAAATGCCGCTAATACAGTAATTTTCTGTAAAACATCTGAAAATCCTTCAATTACAAAGACGGCAATACTCTCAAAAAGTAATAAGGCACCAAGCCAGATTACCCTGCTTTTTATAAGCGCCCAGATGGAAGTATGGAAATAAGAAGTTTCTGTTACTCCTACCGCCGCCATTTTTTGGATATCTTCCGTAGCTGATTCTTCTAAAACATCCACAATATCGTCAATTGTTATTATTCCGACCAACCTTTTTTCACTATCTGTAACCGGAATAGCTAAAAGATCATAATCTTGCATGATCCTTGCAACTTCTTCTTCATCTTCGTAAACTGTTGAATAGATTGGGTTTTCATTCATAATATTTTTTATGAATTCATCTTCTTCTGAAAAAATCAAATCTTTTAATTCTACTGTCCCTTTCAATTTTCTAGTGTTATCTATCACAAACAAAGTGTAGATAGTCTCTTTTTTATTTCCTTCAACCTTAATATGTTGAAGCGCCTCTTTCACAGTCATATTTTCTTTAAGATCCAAAAAATTCGGGTTCATTATCCTTCCTGCAGAATATTCAGGATAATTCAAAAGAGTAAGCGTACTTTGTCTCTCTTCATTAGAAAGATGGGCAAGTAAATGTTTAACTACGTTAGCAGGAAGTTCTTCTAAAAGATCAGCTCTATCATCAGGTTCCATATTTTCTATTATTTCTTTCAACTTATCTTCTTTAAAGAGAGAAAGTAATTCCATTTGATCGTCTTTTTCTAAATGAGAAAATACTTCTGCTGCTGTATCTTTAGGCAAAAATCTGAAAACAACAATTTTTTCATCCTGTGGTAATTCTTCAATCATCTCTACTATTCTTGCGGGTTCTTGTTCTTTTAACAACTCTTTTAGAAGTTTAAACTCTTTTTCGTTTATTAATTTTTTTATATCGACTTTTACTTCAACCTTCAATTTTGTTCCTCCTTTCAATCATTATGGTGGTAGATCAGAAAATTCAAAGAAACTACCGGTACTATCCATCTTTACCACTCCTTTCTTGCTAAAAATTTTACGCCTTTTCAGGCTCTTTTACAAAATAGAAAAGTATTGCCCCAATGATAAACAAAAAGAGCAAACTTGCAACTCCCCATCTTGAACTCTTTCCAATTTGCGTAAAGATCCCTACTAAAAAAGGGCCCAAAATAGCTGAAAATTTTCCGAATATATTGTAGAACCCAAAATACTCTGCAGATCGATCCTTTGGTATCATTCGACCATAAAGTGACCTGCTAAGGGCTTGAATTCCACCTTGAGAAGATGCTACTAACATAGCTAATATCCAAAATTGAACAATGGTTTCTAAGAAAAAAGCAAAAACAGTGATAAAAGTATAGACAAAAATCGCAAAATATATCAAACTTTTTGTAGAAAACCTCTTGGATAATCTTCCATATAACAAAGCAAAAGGAAAAGCTACTATTTGTATCACTAAAAAAGCTACCAGCAAATCGTTGGCGTTAAGTCCGACATCAAGTCCATAGGAAGAAGACATCCTTATTATCGTATCCACACCATCTATATAGAAAAAATATGCCATTAAAAAGAGAAAAACATTTTTATTGCCTTTCAGATTCTTTAAAAATTGCGTGATCCGTTTAAAAGAATCTTTTATTGGAGTTTTCGTTTTTTCTACATAGTACGTTTGCTTCACATTTTTCATAATCGGTATCGAAAAAACCAACCACCACGCTGCTGTAATAACAAATGCCAGTTTTGTTGCGGAAATAGTGGAGTTAAGACCGATTAATGAAGGATTCAAGATAAAAATAAGTCCAATTAAAAATGGGATAGTACTACCTATATAACCCCATCCAAAGCCACTAGAAGATACCCAATTCATACGTTCTTTTGAAGTTACATCTGTTAAAAAGGAATCGTAGAAAACATTCGCTCCAGAGAATCCTATGCTGGATAAAACATATAACACTAAGGCAAAAAACCATTGTCCTTCTTGAATTAAAGACAGTGAAGCTGTAAATACAACACCCATTAAAAGGAAAAAGAGCAAAAACCTTTTTTTATAGTTCTTATAATCAGCTATTGTTCCTAAAATTGGAGCTAAGATCGCCACTATCAAAGTAGCAATAGTAGATGAATAACCCCAATAAGCGGTTGACAAATAATCCGGCATCTGAGCGGCGGCATAATCCTTAAAGAATATCGGTAATAGTGCGGTGGTTATAGCAACTGAATACGCAGAATTCGCCCAATCGTACAAAATCCAACTTCTTTCCTCTTTTGTCAACTTTGCCCTCCCCCTTATTGATTGTCTTTTTCATTATTGATGAAGAGATCCAAAGGATCTTCATAATAATCTTCCATTACCGATAGAATTTCACCAATCTGAGCAAAGTACTCATCAACGTCTTTTTCATCATAGATTCCCTTTAAGAATTCTTCTAACTTTTCTAAATCCACTTCAGGATTTTCCTCAATGTACTTTTCAGCACTTTTGATTATTTCTTCCATCAAAATCACCTCCTTGTATACATGGCCATTGTTTTTAAAGCTTGTTCTCTGACTTAGCAGTCAACTTCTTAACCAATTACTTCATCACCTTCGATTATGCCTGAGGTTACAACACTTCTTAAACAAGCAGCCAATAATTCTTACAGTTAACTTCCTTTCATTCTCATGATTGTTTGACTAACTTTACAAGACTAACTTGGGGAAAAAATCAATCAGCGAAGTGTCACAAACAAGCTGTTATACAAAGTCCGATATTATCACTCCAACCAAAGGATGAATCTGCTCAATACGAGTTTTACCTCCTATCTGTTTCAAACATTCGGTTAGGTATTCTACTCGCGAAGGAAAATCTGTATCTCCACCGTCATAGTATACCTCATTGAATTTTTCAAGATGCTTATTAGGCTCATCAAAAAACATAATGTCACCGATTACCATACGACCAGGCCTAAACAAAAAATTAGATAGAGTAATCAAACTCTCTTTCTTGAGTTGATCGGGTAGATGATGCAATGAATAGACAGCAAGAATCTTTGTAATACCGTATAAAGCAAGATTGAACTCCGCACAAGGTTCTTCAAATGCGCCATAAGCAAAGATTACATTATTTAATTTCTCCTTTTCAGCCTTTATTCTGGCTTGCTCCAAACTCTTCCTACTAATATCAATACCAATTACTTGCCGACAGATATGAGCAGCTGCAATAGCTTTATCACCGGTGCCCGTTCCAACATCGAGTAACACATCTTCGCCAGTGAGTTTCAATTGCTCAAAAGCTAGCCTACCGGCTATTTGTGGGATACTCTCACTTGAACCTGCAATTTGTTCAACTGCTTTGCCCTTCGTATCAGCCATATTGTCAAATAACCGTGCGATACGTTTTTTATTATATTTTGACATTTATCTATCTCCTTTTTTAAAGTGGTAGATTGTGCCTCTCTGTTGGTGAGTATCCACAATTGGCTCTGTAACTCTTTTAAAATCAAAATCCTAAGCTGATAATCTTCTCATGATGAAGATTATCTAAAAATCATTATTTCTTATATGCCTTTATTATAACAAACTTTTATCAACTTTTTTTAAATTTTAATAAAATATAATAAAACAAAAAAATTGGGTAAAAATACCCAATCATTTAAAGTTTAAATTGTTTATGCTTGCAAGAAAAAACAAAATTATATTTGCATTCTCATTATTTCTTTATATGCTTCAACGATTCTATTTGTAACTTCTGTTGTTAATTTTAACGATAGAGAAGCCTTTTCTGCAGCGATCATAACTTGATGTATATCTGTTATATTACCAGCCGCATAATCTGCTGCAACTTTATCTGCATTCTTTTGGATTGAATTTACTTCCTCAATCGCATCTTTTAATAATTTAGAAAAGTCTAAATTTTTATCTTCTTGTTTAGTTTTTTCTGGAACCAATTTATTGGGGTCAATCCCGTTTATACCATTTATGCCGTCGGTCATCAATATTCACCTCCTTATTTATCTACCTATTCCGAGGGCAGAATTGTACATACTTTTTGCTGAATTTACAACTGCTGCGTTCATTTCATATGCTCTTTGAGCAGACATCATATCAACCATTTCTCGTAATACATTAACATTAGGATAACTAACATATCCTTCAGCGTCTGCATCGGGATGGTTGGGATCATATACTAATCTAAAAGGTGATGTATCCTCTACTATAGAAGAGACTTTCACTCCCCCAAAATTTTTGCTTCCATTTGCGCTTTCATTAAGTGCCTCTTGAAAGATTACTGTTTTTCTTCTGTATGGTCCACCTTCCTCTGTCCTGGTTGTATCTGAATTAGCTAAATTTTGAGAAATAACGTCTAACCTAAACCTTTCTGCTGTCATACCGCTTGCAGCAATATCCAAAACCTTAAATAACCCATCCATCATTTACCACCTCTAATAGCTGTTTCATACCTTTGTATCGCATAAGTCATCAATCTGGATAAAGTGTTGTATTTTAAAGTATTTTGAGTCATTCTCACCAATTCCACATCGGGGTCAACATTGTTCCCATCATCTCTGAGCGATTTGGAATCATCTATTTGAATATTTGGTTGAATTTTTCCTAAAGATAAGGTATTATTTATGTGTTGGTCTCTATTCACTTTGAGAGTCAAAGCTGAATCTTCACTCAACGCTTTTTGTAACTCGTTTTCAAAATCAACGTACTTTCTTTTGTATCCGGGGGTTTCATAATTTGCTATATTCTGAGAAATTACGTTTTGCCTTAAGGACAATGCATCCATAGTATTTGGAATTATCTCGAAATTAATATTATCAAACAATATTTTTCACCTACCTTTATTTTATCTATTTTATTTTTCTTTTCTAAAGTAATGTTTTCCTAAATAATTTGCACACTTCAGAAATAAAATAATTTTCAATATTGAGTTTTTAATTAAAAAAAGAAACAGAAATAAAGCATATTTTAGAGTCTTGATAGAAAGTATAAATAATTAATTTGGAGGAGTCAAGATGAAAAAAATTTTTTTAATTGGGTTTTATGGATACGGCAACTTTGGAGATGACTTATTACTTAAAAGTTTCTTACAAATATTAAATGAAATAAAATTTGATGGGATTTTATTCTTACCTCTTGAAAACGAGTTGGAATTCAATGAAAAATATAGATTTCAAATAATCACTGTTTCAAGATTCAATTTCTACGAACTACGTAGAACTATAAAAGACTGCGATGTTATAATCTTTGGAGGAGGAAACCTTTTTCAATCCGAAACATCTTACAGAAGTTTTATGTACTATTATTATATAGCCCACCTCGGGGCAAAGTTTAATAAAACAATTTTACTCTTATCACAAGGTTTTGGATCTTTTAAGGAAAAACGTAGCCTCCAAAAATTAAAAAAGATCCTTTCTTATCCGAAACTTTACGGTAATTTGAGAGATAAAACATCATATGCCTTTGCATCAAGATGCAATAAAAATATCTCTCTAGGTGTAGATGTGGGACCATATGCCTTTTTAAATTATACTTATGAAAAAACAGACAAAATATCAGTTTGTTTAAAAGAAGAACACGATTTACAACATTTAACAGAATTTTTATCTACCTTTGAAAATTATTCACTTTCCACATTAGTAATAAATGCAAACCAAGATGCATTAAAAAATTATGAATTAGTTGAAAACATTAGAAAAAAAACGAATGTACTAGCTGAGTTCCCTTTTAAAGACCCAAATAAGATAATCAAAGAAATTTCTGAATCTAAAATAATCATATCTGATCGTTTACACAGTGCTCTGACTGGAATCTTTTTTGCTGGACAGACAATAACTTTCAACAATATTAAGAATCGTAGAGTATTAAAAAATATAAAAGAAGATTATAACTTTTTTTATAAAAATACATCTGAGATACCTTTTATCTATTACGATACCGTTTCTTCAAATTACGATTTCAAAGAAGCTTCTGACATCTACAAAGATAAATTACAAAAAACAATATTTGACATAAAAACACTCATTCAAAGTATCTTATGACCTGCAACTTGGAGGAATCGGTACAAAGTACCAAAACTATATTATCCGTAGGAGACTCAACATCGATAGGATAATTGTAGGTATCAATTGTTTGATAGACATTTTTACCCTCTATTACAAAAAGCTTATTTTCTATATGAGAGATAGCAAACAAATATTGTCCATTGGGAGAAACAGAAATATCACTAATTGGTACTTCTTCTAAAATAACATCGGTTTTCCCAGAGGAAAGATTGTAGTAATAAACACCACCCATGAGAGAATTACCCACAATATTATCTTTGTAGAGTTCAATATTTGTGCTATACTCCCCAAATTGTGCAATTTTAGGCTGTTTTCTGAAATCATTTCTATACAAACTTCCATCGTAATATGAAAGCATATAAATGATTCCGTTTGATCCCACAATATCTATAGGATGTTCAATATGATTATAATTCACTATATAAGTATCATTATTAGGGATCAAAAAAAGAAGATCTGTTAAAAACACGTTGTTTTGAAAGTTATCAAACAAAGGTATAAAAACTTGATCACCTATATTTCTTATCAACGGGCTATGTACAGGAAGGACCATTGATTTTTTTAATAACAGATTGTTATCAACTATGTATAATTTATAAGGATTTGTACCTAATATGTACAATTCTTCATTTATCAATCTTATATTAACGGGCTTAGAATCTAAAACTAATTTTTGTATCACTTTGTTGTTTTTAATTTTTAATACTTCCTTATTGTAATTATCAATAACATAAAAAAATTCGCCATCGTATGCCCCCCCCATCGGTAAGATAGCTTGTGTAAACTCAGTTTTTTCTAAAGTAAAGATATCTATAAAATGGATAGTACCTTGATAATCTGCAATTATCGCATAACTTTTACCCAAGTCGATATGAAATGCCCTTTCTCCAATATCGAAATTGTTGACTTCTAAAAAAATGGATTCAGAAAATAAGAAAGATACAAAGAATATAGTAAGTACTATTAACAAATGGGATTTTTTTGAAATAATAATCTCTCCTCATATAAGCAATTTATAGAATTATTTTACCACATCACATTTTTTCAATCAACATTTAATTATTTTAATTTCTCAGTGAAAAAGCTCTTAACTTACTGTAATCGCTTTTAAATAGAAATAATGGCTAATAACCAAGTATAATTCAGAAATTCTCTTGTTGAATAACTACAAAAAAAAATGTTATAATAAAATCAATCTATTGTTTGTTGTTGTTCATTCTAATTACCCACTTCAGAAATAGGTCAAAGCAACGATTAACTAAAGGTAAAGTAAGTTAAGGCAAGAAGAAAAAGAATTAAAATATTGGATAATTATCCAAAATTCTCTTTGAAAATCGAAGTAATTCTTCAAAAAATTGAAAAGTAATTAGAATTGAAGAATTTTCTAGGAAAAATAGAGATGTAAGAAGCACAGTTATTGAATAACCGTTCATTTGGGAGTATTGAAAAGGTTTTAAATCTTCTAAAGAAACAAGCTAAGAAGTTAAACCCACTAAGATCCAAGTACTTAACAACCTTTTCCAAAAGGTCGAAAGCATAATTCTTGTCATTGGCAGAAGCAGGGGAAACCACGGTGAAGATAGGGACGTTTAGGAAAGTGATAGTATGAGCCTTGTAACCAAGATAAGACATAGCGTTCTTTGGGTTACCGTACTTATCGTAGATAGGTTTAGAATTAGAAACAGGTTTAACGCCGAAATTTGCTTCTAAAGGAGAACGATAGTACTCTTTGTAATCTTTGAATTTACCGTGACTCTTCTTGTTGTTGAAGAAAGAATTAAAGATAATGGGGTAAGAATCAACAACAAGATAACTGGTATCAAAGATCCCCTCTTTGATGCCTTTAAGGACGGTAAAAACGATAACCTTATCCAAATAAGAAGGACCAAACTCCTCCTTAAAAGAAGAGAAAGTAGCTTCGGAAGGAACGTAATTGATAATAGGATCGAAACCGATGCATTTAGCGAAGGAAGGGTTACTCTTAAGGAAGTGAATCAACTCCCTTACTGTAAACCCTTTAACTTTCTGAACGAAGATAGCTTTAAGTAAAGCCCGACGGGAGTACCCTGTTCTGCCCATCTTATTACTGAAATCTGGGATAACGGACCAATCGATTAAATCGAGGAGATACTTAAATTCGGAATGTTCTTTCATATAATCAGAGTAGACGAAATCGAAGTACAGTTGAGAAGAGTTACCGTATAATGACAATTGAATGACCTGCTTACGAGATAATAAAAATGTGGTATCGAATAAATTATACAGTGAGGAGGCAAAAGTATAATATTAAAGGTATTAAGAGTTGATTACAATGCATGTTTTAGAATTTCTAAAGTGTCTAATAAAGGTAAAAAAGGAGGGGAACAAAATGAAAAGAGTCTTAGGCATTTTAGTTGTTATGGTTTTAGTTTTATCGGTATTTGCAGGGCCTAATCACTTAGTAATTTTCCACATGAACGATACTCACGCACATGTGTGGGGAACGGAAGATGGTGGAGGATTTGCCAGGGCAGCTACCCTGATAAATCAAGCAAGAGAAGAAGTGGCTAAGGAAGGTGGATCAGTACTTTTTCTACATGCTGGTGATGTAAATACAGGGATTCCAGAATCTGATCAGTTGGATGCAGTTCCTGACTTTTTGGCTTTACATTATATGGGTTTGGATGCTATGGTTTTGGGTAATCACGAATTCGATAAACCTTTTGAAGTGCTTGAGAAACAATATGAAGTAGCACAATTTCCATTCTTAGGAGCAAATTTTGTCGATGAAAAACATGGAGGACCAATTTTTGAACCGTACATCATAAAAGACTATGGTGATTTCTCAGTTGGAATTATAGGTCTTGTTACTGAACAAACGAAAGTTTTAGAACCAATTTATTTAGGCGAGAATACAATTGTGGATGCAGAAGAGACTTTAAAGAAATATCTTCCAATAGTCCAAGAAAAAGCTGATGTAGTTATAGTCCTTGGACACTTAGGTTATTATGCAGATGGAAGAAGACCCTACTTGCCTGTTGAGTTCACTACCTCAGATGAGTTAGCTGAAAATATATCTGGAGTAGATATTATAATAGACGGGCATACTCACACCTTGTTAGAAACACCTGTAGTAATTAATAATGTTATAGTAGCACAAGCTGGTGATAACGCAGAGAACATTGGGAGAATAGATTTATGGATCGATGATGGTAGGATAGTAGATTGGAGAGGAGAAGTAATTCCACTAACATCTGATATCCCTGAAGATCCTTTCATAAAAATGTTTACAGATGCTTTTTATCAACTTGGATCAGAGGCTTTGAATGAGGTTGTTGAAGAAACAAAAGTATATCTCGATGGGGAACATGCTAGAAGTGATGAAACGAATCTAAGCAACCTTATAACGGATAGTATGATTTGGAAAACAGGTGCGGATGTTGCTTTAATGAACGGTGGCGGGATAAGAGCTTCTATTGAAGCAGGAGATATAACCTACAGAGACATATTGACTGTTTTACCTTTTGGAAACACATTGTACGTTTTAGAGTTGACTGGGAAAGACATAATGGATGTTTTAAATTATGCTGCTAAAATTCCTGATGGCCAGGGTGCTAAGTTACATGTTGCAGGTCTAACGGCAGAAATAAAAGGTGGAAAAGCTACAAACGTAAAAATAAACGGTGAGCCTATAGATTTGAACAGAACTTATAAGGTTGTTACCAACAACTATATGGCTTCGGGTGGAGACGGTTACACAATGCTTGCAGGTAAACCTGGTTATGATACATACTTTAGAGATGCGGATGCTTTACGTGAATACATTGCTCACTTGGGAACTATAGAAGATTATACTTCCCAAGAGAGATTGATAGAATTAGATCAAGTTAAGTAAACAAACAAAAAGGGGTGTAAGAAAAAACTACACCCCTTTTAGATTCATTTTAAGTAGCACTTTTAACTCTTGTTTGGTATTTCGTTTTTTTTAACTTCTTTTTTAGTGCAAAACTTAATGCAAAGGGGTGATTTTATGTTAAAAAGAGCTATTTTAGCGTTGGTGTTGCTTTTGAGTGTATTCTCGTTGTTTTTTGCTGAGACGATAGAAGTACAAATCTTAGCAACTTCAGATTTGCATGGACGCTTTTTACCTTATGATTATGCCTTAAACCAACCTAATTATAGTGGAAGTATTGCACAAGTCTATTCGATCATAAATGAGTTGAGAAGTGAAAATCCTGAAGGAACTATATTGATTGACAATGGAGATACAATCCAAGAAAACCTTTCAAACATTTTTTTAGAAGATGCCATACATCCCATGATTTTTGCTATGAATGAAATAGGTTATGATGCATGGGTTTTAGGTAATCATGAGTTTAACTATGGGGTCCCAACACTTAAAAAGATTATGAGACAATTCATGCCAGTGGATGATAATCCTAATAGTGTTTTGTGTGGCAATGTTTATAATCCCGATGGAACAAGGTTAGCTGCCCCTTATAAAATAGTTACCACAGGGAATGGAATAAAAGTTGGAATAATAGGTATGGTTACTCCTAACATAGTAAAATGGGACGCTGCAAATTTGCAGGATTACATTGTGGTTGATCCTGTGGATGAGGTGAGAGTAGCAGTTGCACAATTAAAAGGACAAGTTGACGTGATTGTGGGAGCTTTTCATATGGGAATCGAAGAAGAATATGGGACCTATGGTTCTGGGGTTATAGATATTCTAGAGGCGACACCTGATTTAGATGTTGTTATTGCGGGTCATTTCCATGAAAAAATAGCTGAAACTTACTATTATAATGGAAAGTTGTATAAAGTATTTAATGGTAAGATTATTGATGAACAAAAAAATGACATTACGCAAGAAGTGAAGCTCAACGGAACTTTAATTGTGGAACCCGGAAAATGGGGGCAGACGTTATCACAAGTGGTATTGGAACTCCAGAAGGAAGGAGATAAGTACGTAATAGTTGATAAAAGTTCCGCTAATTACGATGTAAAAGCTGCTACTGGAACAGTACCACCAGACAGTGAATTGGAGAAAAAGCTTCAACCTTTTCATTATAAGGCTTTAGACTATGCTAACGAGATAATAGGAGAATTAAAAGGCGGACCTTTAGTTCCTCCAGATGAAATAAAAGGTATCCCACAAGTATACATACAACCCACCGCTATGATAGATTTGATAAATTCCGTTCAAATGTATTATGGGGAACAAGTGATAGGTGAAAAAATAGATGTATCAGCTTCTGCAGCCTTTAGATCGGATGCAAATATAAAAGAAGGTCCTATAAAAAGATCAGACATTTCTTTAATTTATAGATACGACAATACTTTGTATGTACTAGAAATAACAGGAAAGCAGTTGAAGAAATATATGGAATGGTCGGCTTCTTATTACAATCAATACCAACCTGGTGATTTAACTATTTCTTTCAACCAAAAAATTCCGGGTTATAATTATGATATGTTTAAAGGGGTTTATTACGAGATCGATGTTTCAAAACCAGTGGGTCAGAGGATAGTAAATTTAAGAAAAATCGATGGTAAACCTATTCAAGATAATGATGTATTAACATTGGCAGTCAACAATTATAGAGCAAATACCCAACTTTTGACCTATGGTCCAATATTTGAAAAAGGAGAACAACTGCCAAAGCTTCTTGGCAGAACCGAAGATCATCCTGACTTTTCGGCTATAAGCGGAGGAGATCTTAGAAAACTCATAGAAAAGTATATAATAGAAGTAAAAAATGGTGTGCTTACCCCAGAATATGAAGAAAATTGGAAAGTAGTGGGTACCGATTGGGATAGAGAATTGCACGATAAGCTTAAGGAATTATCCCATGAAGGAACCCTGGAAGTAAGCCCATACAAAGCTGTTAGGGTAGAGGATATTGAAGTATTTTTATAACTCCTAACTTCATAATATAATTACAAAAGAAGCTCGTGAAATAATTTTTGTTTTCTTTTGAGCCGTCCAGATAAATGGAACGAATGTTTCAGAATAGTAATGTAATTAAGCGAACATACAAAAGGGGTGTAGGAAAAACTACACCCTTTTTAAATTTTTTATTTATATAAATTAAGAAAAGTTAAGTTTTTTAATTTTAATCAAAAATAAATGACTTAGAATAACTCTAATTAGATCTAAACACCTCTAATTGATGTTGACATAGAAATAAAAATATGATTAAATGTTTCGTAGAAAGCCATCCTTAAGAATGAGTTACTATGTGAGATAAAAAATTTAAGGTTCTTTTCTAAAAAGTACGGGTAGAATAAATTAAATATGAACAAATGAATATCTGGTAGCAGGTAGGAGAACACAAAATACATAAGTTAGGAAAGGAATCTCTCCTCATATAAGCAATTTATAGAATTATTTTACCACATCACATTTTTTCAATCAACATTTAATTATTTTAATTTCTCAGTGAAAAAGCTCTTAACTTACTGTAATCGCTTTTAAATAGATATAATTGCTAATAACCAAGTATAATTAAGAAACTCCCTGGTTGAACAATTACAAAAAAAATGTTATAATAAAATCAATCTATATTTATTGCTTTACAATACATTATAATGATTTGGAGGATAGAGATGAAGAAATTAGCCATTTTATTAATTACAGTCATTTTTTCTTTAACAGCTTTTACGATCGATGTTGAAGCGGTTGGAGATTTTTTTACGACTCTTATTCAGACCTACAATGAAGAGGGAAGTGTTTCAAACGAAGAATTCGATTCTTTTTTTCAAGAACTTAGTAATCTAGGCTTATATAGATTTTATAGAACTCAAATGATAGGTAGCGCCGAATACGTTGATAGGCCTACAAATGTCCAAACTTATTTATCTCAGATATACGACAATGTTCAGTCTCAATTTACAACAATCGAAGAAAAATTGGCTTTGGCCGGGTTTTTAGTGTATGTTCAATCAGATCTTTCGGGTGAACAAATTACTCAAGAGATGATAAGATCGATGCCAGCCTATTTTGCTACTGTTCAAGATTATACAAGATCTTTAGAGAATGATGCTTTAACTTACTTCGGCAATGTTATTATATATTCTTTAGGAATTGTTGATACCGCTCCATTTACAGATATTCAAAGGTTCGAATCTAAGGCGGAAATTTTGGATAAAAGATTTTACATATATGAAGGAGAAACTAACCCTGAATACAATAAGATAATATTAGAAAATAAAGAGAGTTTGGAACATGGTATTCAACAACTTGCTCAATCAGACACAACGGGAAGACCACTCCAAATTGCCATAGATCAACTCTCTTACAATTATGTCAATTCACTAATAAATGAAACCAACGAACAAATACAACAAGTTACCCAAATGTTTATTGAGGAAGGAAGGCATGGGGTTAATATTTCTTTTATAAGAATTATCATTTATGCTGCTTTGATTCTTGTAACATTCTTATTTTTAAGAAAATATTTTTGGATAACAGTCTTAAGCATATTCGGAGTTGAATTTGTATACCTTTTAGCATTCTACAATCCGATAAAAGATACAGTATCTTCTTTCATCTATGGAAGTTATATAGTAACTTTTGTATTTTTGTTTTTAGCCGTTTTGCTCTTCAAAAGTATCGGAAAAAAGATTAAGTTTACAGAAAAAGTTATAAACTTTTCCATCTTTTTTTTAGTGCTGCTTACTCTGTTCGTCCCATCATACTATTCTTATGATCTTTTGATGGGAAAAAATACTCAGTTTGATAACTCTACTTTCGAAACCCAGCTATTGAACGATGTTGTTGCTTACCCACACGCTCCTTTACATAAAACTATATCCAGTTTGAACTCCCACTTAGGAAGTGAATATTCCAAGGTTAATACTTTTTATAAATCGACTTTCGCATCCTTTTTAGATGATCTTTTGAATTCACAAGTTTTATCAAATCTACAAGGTTCATCAGTTCAAACGAATAGGGACGGCTTGAAAATTGACAAAGTAGAAAATTATCGAGGTATACCGCTTGACTTTTCAAAAGAGGTTACTGATTTTGTGAACTCATCAGAAATTACCGAAAGGAATATTTATAATGAGGTAGATACGTTAAAGGTTCAAGTTCATGATGTTTTAAAATTTTCAGATGCCGAATTCGAATCGAAATTCATGGATACTTCAAACCAACTCCTACGATCTACTGATCTCATTGATCCATTGTTGCCAACTTTATATTCTTTTTTTGACGTTGAAAAGGTCGACAAAATAAATTTAAAAGCCTATAACACTGTTTTTGGTACGAAAATCTTTCTTTTGTTTTTCTTAAGTTTAACGATTCTTGTAATTTTTGAAGAGAAATTCGTAAAATATATTTCTTTAATATCCATGTATTTCCTAAGCATTCTTAGTTTTATAAAAGTAACTCCGCTTGAAGTTTTCAGTCAAACTGGATATCCTATTATCCACACTGTTGATTACACTATCAACTATATTTTCGGAATAATTTTGTTAATTTTAACTTCACTTCTGTTTTTGAGATACTTACACTATCAAAGGAACAAATAAATTTACCTAAAGGAGGTAGAAAAACATGAAAAAGTTGCTAGTTTTTAGTTTAATTAGTTTAATGTTTGTAAGTTCTTTTGCTCTCAAAGTTGTTATGGTAACTGATGTTGGCGGTTTAGGAGATAAGTCATTCAACGATGGCACTTGGGCAGGAGTACAAATGGCTATGGAACAACTTCCTAATGTTGAAGGAGAAATAATTATATCCAAGGAACAAACTGATTACATTCCAAATTTAACCAACGCCGCTCAAAGAGGAGATGTAGTAATTGGGGTTGGATTTATGATGGCAGATGCTTTATTTAATATCGCTGCTCAATATCCCGATACATTTTTTATAGGAATAGATATAGAGCCATCTCCAGGTCAAACGATTCCAAACAATTTAGCCCTTTACACCTTTAAAGAACATGAAGCAGGATTCTTAGGCGGGTACGTCGCTGCTGCCATGACCAAAACAGGAAAAATAGGTTTTGTTGGTGGTTTGGAAATTCCTCCAGTCAAAAGATACGAAATAGGTTACAGAGCAGGAGTTGAAGCCTACAACCAAATTCATGGTACAAATGTTCAAGTTTTAATCGGTTACGCTGCCAGTTTTGAAGATCCAGCAAAAGGGAAACAGTTAACCCTTTCTCAGTATGACAACGGTGCAGATATTGTCTTCGCATGTGCTGGTGCAACAGGAAATGGCGTCATCGATGCTGCAAAAGAAACCGGAATGTCTTTCTATGGTTTACCAGCGGATGCTCCTTTACAACAGGTTATAGATAAATATTATGAAAAAGGTGAAGGTTACTTTGCCATTGGAGTGGACGTGGATCAAGATTATATGGCACCAGGTTACGTATTACTCAGTATTACGAAAAAGATCGATGTAGCTACTTTTGAAGGTATTAACTCAGCTTTGTCAGCTAGATATTTTCAAGCAGGACACAACAACTTAGGAATAGTTGATGACGGTGTTGGAATCTCTCCAATGAAATACACCAAGGGACTTATACCAAACGAAGTTATAGCAGAATTAGCATATTTACAATCCCTGGCTAAGGAAGGAAAAATTAATATTCCTCAAAACGAAGCTGAATTAGGTTCTTTCAATGCAAGTAATATAGTTTTTCCATTCTAATATTAAGATATCTTATTTATTCCAATATGAGGCGGGATAAAATCCCGCCTATTTTGTAGACTATTTTTTTAAAGTTTATTAAAACCTTTATTTCTAAAGTTGAAAGGAGGTTACAGATGCCTCAAACTGAGAATATTCAAGAAGAGTTAAATGATTATGCAGTATACATGAAAGAGATAACTAAAGTATTCCCAAGGGTAGTTGCAAACGATAGAGTCACATTTAAAGTAAAAAAAGGCGAAATACATGCATTAATAGGTGAAAATGGTGCCGGAAAAACTACTTTGATGAATCAACTTTATGGTTTATACCAACCTACTAGCGGTGAGATTTATATAAAAGGAAAAAAAGTTGATATCAAAGGTCCTTCTGATGCTATAGATAATGGTATAGGGATGGTTCATCAACATTTTATGCTCGTTGAAAATTTATCAGTTGCGGAAAACGTTGTTTTAGGAAGTGAACCCAAAAGGGGCATTACTTTTAATTTTAAAAAAGCAAAAAAAGACGTAAAGGAACTGTCTGAAAAGTATGGACTCAAGGTTGATGTAGAGGCAAAAATCGAAGATATTCCTGTAGGCATGCAGCAGAGAGTGGAGATAATTAAAACGCTTTATAGAGGCGCAGACATATTAATACTCGACGAACCTACTGCCGTCTTGACCCCTCAGGAAACCCAAGAGCTATTTGAAATACTAAGAAGTTTAAGAAAAGATGGTAAGACGATTATTTTTATAAGTCACAAATTGAAAGAAGTGTTAGAGATAAGCGACAATATCACCGTTATGAGACTTGGAAAGGTTACTGGTAACGTAAAGACTTCGGACACAAACGAAACAGAATTGGCAAATATGATGGTTGGAAGAGAAGTTGTTCTAAGTATAGATCGACCAAGAATAGAACCTGGAGAAGTACTAGTGAAAGTTGAAAACTTGTGGATAAAAGACAATAGAAAGTTAGATGCTGTAAGAGGCCTTAACTTTGAAGTTAGAAAAAACCAGATTCTAGGAATAGCTGGAGTTGCAGGAAATGGACAGTCTGAACTTGCTGAAGCCTTAACTGGCCTTAGAAAAATTGAAAGTGGTAAGTTCTATTTCCAAGGTAAAGAGGTTACAAATTTATCTGTAAAAGAATTAAGGGAGCTAGGCATAGCTCATGTACCTGAAGACAGACAAAAAAGAGGAATGGTTCATGAATTCCCAAATTATTTTAATCTAATTTTAGGTTCTCATGACAAACCACAATTTTCAGAAAGAGGATTCCTAAAACTTGATGATATAAGAGATTTTTCGAAAGACCTCATAGAGAAGTTTGATGTTAGACCACCTGAGATTGATATATATACAGGAAACTTATCTGGTGGAAACCAACAAAAAGTTATCATCGCGCGAGAAATTGGCACTTCACCTAAATTTATAGTCGTTTCCCAACCTACACGAGGATTAGACGTAGGAGCAATAGAATACGTCCACAAAGAATTGATACATTTGAGACAAGAAGGAGTGGCTATTTTACTGATATCCATGGAACTCGAAGAAATCTTGTCTTTATCTGATAGAATAATGGTTATGTATGAAGGAAAATCTATGGGTGAATTTGAAAATGGTCAATTAACAATAGAAGAGATCGGTTTAATGATGGCAGGAAAGAGTTTGGATGAAGTAAAATTAATGGAAGAGGCTGGAGAAATTAAAAGTCTATAAATAGGAGGCGCTAATAAAGTGACTTCTTCCTCAAAACTTATGAAATCAAGATGGATGTCTTTTCTAGTACCTTTTTTAGCAGTTGTAGTTTCACTTTTAATTGCAGCAATTATAATATTAGCCATAGGTCAAAATCCTTTAAAAGCCTATGGAGCCATGATTAAAGGAGCGGTTGGCAGCAGGCTTTCCTGGGCTGACAATATAACAAAAATGACTAGTTTGTTACTTACTGGTTTAGCAGTTGGCTTTGGATTTCGAGCTGGAGTTTTCAATATAGGTGCCGAAGGTCAAATGGCCATGGGAGGGATAATGGCGGTAGCGGTAGGACTGAACTTAGGCAATGTCCCCTCTGCTGTTGCAATACCTTTGACCATTGTTGCTGGTATGGCTGGAGGAGCCTTTTGGGCATCTATAGCCGGTTGGCTTAAAGCTAAAACTGGTGCTCATGAAGTTATAAGTACCATAATGTTGAACTGGATAGCTTATCATATTACCAATTATCTGGTAGCCGGACCATTTGCTGTAGGCGCAGGCGTTCCAAAATCCCCTGAAATTGCACAAAGTGCTCAACTTCCTGCGCTATTAACAGTCCAAGCATCTACAATTCCCTCTAGTATCTTAATAGCCATAGTCGCTGCAATTGCTATTTATATAATACTGGAGAAAACAACAACTGGCTACGAAGTTAAAGCCGTAGGTTTCAATCCATATGCAGCAGAATATGGAGGTATATCGATAAGTAAAAATATAGTACTAACAATGGCTATTTCAGGAGCTTTGGCTGGCTTGGCTGGGGCTTTAGAAGTCATGTCTGTCCATCATAGGATTTTTGGAGCATTCACAAGCGATAGAGGTTTTGATGGAATAACTATTGCATTGATCGGCCAAAACAATCCTATAGGGATTATTTTTGCCGCTTTCCTTATCTCATCCCTGAGATCTGGTTCAAATGCAATGCAAACTATAGGGGTACCAGATGATATTATTGTTGTTATACAAGGAATAATAATATACTTTGTCGCTGCAGATAGAATCATAAGAACCTGGATCATGAAAGCTACTCAACTTGGAAAGAAAAAATCACCAAAAACAATTCAAGGTGGTGAAGAAGAATGAATTGGTTTGAAGCTATATTTACTGCTTTTGCTTCACCTTTATTTTATAAATTAACGATTCTTTCTGCATTACCATTGATTTTTGCTGGAATTGGAGGAGTTTACAGTGAAATAACCGGCGTAACAAATATTGCTTTAGAAGGTATAATGAAATTAGGAGCCTTCATCGGGGTGGCTGTTACTTTTCTTACTGGGAACCCTTGGATTGGATTGATTTTAGGTATGATTGGAGGTTTAATTTTGGCCTTCTTTCATGCTTATGTTTCCATAGAATGGGCAGCAAATCAAATTGTTTCTGCTACAGCTTTGATTCTGATTGCTCAAGGGTTCACTGGTTTTCTAATGAAACCTATTTTTGGCCAAGAAGGTCAAACAGACTTTGTTGCTAAAATCCCAACGGTAAAAATAGAGGCAATTCAAAATATTCCTTTCATTGGAGAAATCTTCGGAGAAATCAGTTCCTTCTTTTACATTGCTATAGTAGTCATCATCGGATCGTGGTTTTTACTTTACAAGACTCCTTTAGGTTTAAGAATGCGTTCTGTAGGTGAAAATCCAAGGGCTGCGGATACGTTAGGTGTGAACGTTAAGGCGATAAGATACTTTGGAGTTTTAATGAGTGGAGTGCTCGCTGCATTAGGAGGGATGTATCTAGCCCTAGGTGATATAGGACAGTTTCAAGAACAGATGCCAGCCGGAAAAGGCTTCATTGCTTTGGCAGCCATGATATTAGGAAATTGGAATCCTATTGGTACAATGTGGGCGGCTTTGCTTTTCGGAGCTGCAGAAGCTATGAATATTCAACTTCAAACTTTGATGGTTCTTCCTTCAGAAATCAAAGCTTTACTAAATTTATTGCCTTTCGTTTTGACTATAATCGTAGTTGGAGGATTTGTTGGAAGAACAAGAGCACCCGCTGCCGACGGGGTCCCTTACGAAAAAGAGTAAAAGTATGTTTCAAAGGTGGATAATATGCAAGAAAATATTGAAATAGCTTTGTTAAATAAGTACAAAAAAATAATTGGTATAGATGAAGCTGGAAGAGGCCCATTAGCTGGGCCTGTTTTTGTGGGGGCTGTTGTTATAGAATCAAAAAAAGAATGCGAATTATTAGCAAAAATTGGAAGAGATTCAAAATCGTTATCTCCAAAAGAAAGAGAGAGAAGATACTTTCAAATAACGAAAAATTTTAAATATTATAGTAATTTTTCAACTTCAGATTTAATAGATCAAATAAATATATTCAAGGCGACTGAACTAGCAATTATGAAATTATTGGTAAAAGTGGTGGGAAAAAATCTGAACGATTATTATTCAATCATCGATGGAAAGTTCTTCAAACTTGATTATAATTACGAATGCATAATCAAAGGCGATCAAATATCTCCTTTAATAGGAGCTGCATCTATTGTAGCAAAATACGAAAGAGATATATATATGAATCAACTACATGAAATATATCCTAATTATGGCTTTGTAAACCACAAAGGCTATCCTACCAGGAAACACATTGAAAGCATAAAAAAATATGGTATAATATCAGAGCATAGAAAAACATTTAATCCTATTAAGAGATTCATCGAAGAAGGAATTTTATGAGGAGGCAAATATCTTGAGGAAAAAAGCTCAACTATTGTTATTTTTTGTATTTCTTATTTCAACTATTCTTTATCCAAAAATAATCTATCAACCATTGGAGCAAGCAACCTTTGCAAAAGTTAATGAAGAAACACTTAGTGAAGAACTATTAATATCAAGATCTCAAATAGTTTACCTTTTGTCAGATATTTATAATTCTTATCCCGAGTTTTATTCTGTTTTAACAAGAACAGCTACAGGTGTTGAACTCATGAATACATATTTAGAAGATCAAGCTTTAAAAATAGTCAATCAAGTTCTTTTTATACAATTCGTCGAACAAAAAAACATAGATTTACAACGCAAACAAACGTGGAATAACATTGAAGAAAACTTTTCAAAAGCCTTTAAAGACGTTGGAATACCTGACGAAGAAATAGAAAATTATCTTCTCGCCTTAGGTTACACTTCAAAAACAAATTATTTAGAAGCTGCATATTATTCAACATTATACAATAATTCTATAGCTGCGCTTTATACCAAAATTGTTCAAGAGGCAGAAGTAACCGACGAAGAAATTGCAAAGGAATATCAAAACAACAAAGCCATCTATAAATCTGATCCTGCAGCTGATATAAAGCTAATTATATTCAATAGCACAGAAGATGCTTCTTACACATACAATCGTATTATTGAAGGTTATTACACATATGATGAAGTATTTGAACAAACTGATTCAGCTACCTCTATGAGAATAAATCTTAAAGATGATTCAAATTCGATTGTACAAACTGTAAAAAGCAATCCTCCAGGATTTATTACAACGCCTCTTTTGTATGATTCGCAAAACGGTACATATGCTCTTTTAAAAATAGAACGAAAATACCCAGAAAAACAGTTAACTTTTGAAGAAGCAAAAGACCAAATAATTTTTAACTTAAAAGACAAAAAAGCTCAAGAATATTTTGATAAAGTTTTACCAACTGAATTCCAAAAATTTCAAGAAGAATCTTCAATAATTCTCAATTCTGATATGTTTTGAAGGAGGCTTACTCATGCCTGATATAGAAAAAGATAAAATCATAAATGCTCTGAAAGAGGTTTATGATATGGAAATTGGATTCGATATCGTTTCATTAGGTTTGATATACAAGGTAGATATAGATGAGAACAATAACGTTCACATATTGATGACATTAACCACCCCAATGTGCCCTTTGGCCGGTTTAATAATTGAAAATGCAAAAGAGAAGGTAAAAGAAATAGAACAAATCAACGATGTAGATATCGAACTTACCTTTGATCCCCCCTGGGATCCGCAGATGGCGAGTGAAGAAGTTAGAAATATTTTGGGAATTTGAGGTAAGATAATGAAGATAACAGAGTTATTAAGTAAAATTCAGGGGGAGTTTAAAATCTCCCCCTTTCGTATATTGAAAATATTATCAAAAATTGAAGATAAAGATATATCTTTTTTTCTTAAAGATTCAGAAGTAGAAATTTCTCACCAAACTTTCGATTTTTTACTTAAACATCTTAAAGAAGGGTATCCTATCGAATACTTTACAAAAAAGGTTTCTTTTTTAGGAAATGAGTTTTTTGTAGATGAAAATGTACTAATACCTAGGATAGAAACTGAAGATTTAGTAATATTAGCAGTCAATCTTATAAAAAATAAAAATATAAAACATGTAATTGATATAGGGACAGGTTCTGGTGTGATAGCAATCTCAATAAAAAAGCAAACCCCAAAAATTAAGGTTCAGGCTTCTGATATTTCAGAAGCTGCGATAAAAGTAGCTCAATACAACGCTCAGAGATTAGGTGTCAATGTTGAATTTAAAATTGGTGATTGCTTAGATCCATTTTTGAAAGACATTGAAGAAGTAGAATTGATAATTTCAAATCCTCCATATGTGGAAACTTCTTTTATAGAACAAAATCGTTTTTTAAAATATGAGCCTAGAATTTCCCTTGATGGGGGATACGATGGTCAAAGTTTTTTTAAAAAGATATCTAAATATTCTCACCTTTTAAAATCTAAATATCTCTTGTTCGAAACCAGTGAATTTACTGTAAAAAAAACGGCTGAAATTCTATCAACAATAGGAAAAGTTCAAATTTTGCCTGACTCTTTTAAGAAAGAAAGATTCATCTTTATTTCCCCTCATTATTAAACAAACTTAGAACAAGCATTATCTCACCTACACCAATTTTCAATTCCTTAGCTATCTCTTGATGGGTATAGCCATTCTTGGACAACTCAAGAATTTTGTCAGTTTTGTCGTATTTATAGTTAGCATTATCTTTACTTATATTTATATTTATATTTTTATCTTTATCTTTAGCCATATCGATATTTGATGGAATATTTTCTTTCTTTGACGAGATGTTGGGAACTTCTTTGATTTTCTCAAATATCATTTTTTCTTCTTCTGGTGTCAACTTTACCAAATGGTTAGAAACATCCAAATCGGTATTTGTGTTAATAAAATCAACCAACTTTTTACTTGATATATTTAATTTTCTTGAAAGCTCGTAAACCCTTAGTCTATCGTCTTTTTCAACTGTCTCTTTTTGATTTTTATTATCCTTCTGATCTTCTAAATTTTTTGTGTTTTGGACTTTAGTTTCAATTTCTTGTCTCTTATACGAATCTAATTTCCTTTCTAAATCTGTCAACAATGAAAAAGTTTTAGCATAAGCATCATCTAAATCTTTCATAAGTTGATCAACCAATTCTATTTTATTATCTAAGGCCCTTAATCTTGTGGAGGTTATCTTTTGAAATCTTGCTAAATAGAGGTTTTTTTCTTCCTCAAAATTTTCATATTTTTCCCCTGTCTCGTTATTTTCTTGTAAAAAGTTGCCTAAACGGATCATAAGAAAAATATTAACAATTGATATTGTGAGAGAAAGGACAACTAATAAATATAAAATAACCATTACAATTCCCCCATTTTTACGATAGTCTATTTAGATTGGAATTCTATCGTGGGATAACCTAATGCCCCGGTATAGGAATAGCCTATAACATTCTGGTCTATATAAGTGGGAGTAGGATTTACACTTAAGACTTCCCAACCATAAGGATAATGAATACTTACAGTCACTTCCTCATTCTGAGCACTTAAAAGTTGTCCAGAAAGAGAAAATTCAATATTTCCTCTATCATTTCTATAAACCAACCCTTCCAATTTAACCGTTTCATTCACATAAATCCTTGGAGAATTGGAATTTACGGTTGACTCATAAGATAAAACCACAAAATCTCTTGGGATTTGTTCTTTTAAATTATCCAAAGATTGTTGAAAAAGAGAAAGCTTTTCTTCATCGGGGGTGTTAAACCCTTCTACCAAGGTTTCGTAATCTCTCTCGTTTTCTGTTAGTATTTCTACTTTGGTTGCAAAATCCACGGAAAGGTCTTCGTAAATAGTAAATGTAATATCTCTTGATATTACTTGAAACTGAGGCTGAAGATTTCTGTACATAAAAAATTGAAAAATAGCTAACCCAGCAAAGAAAATTAATGTTATGATTATGAAATTAAAGCTATTACCCCTTTTTTGTTTTTGATCGTTAGCCATGTGATTCCTCCTAATAAATGATCTTTAACCTGTTGATTATTTTTTATTATAACATAAATCAAGTGTTTTTTTTAAAGGTACAAAAATTTAGTCAATACCCCGTACAGATTTCTCCCTTTCACCCCCTAGCCTACTCCGAAGAATCATTAAATTATATCAAATATAACAAGAAGTTGCAATCGTAATTCTAACTTAAAGTTATATCGGTTGTAATATCTGCACAAAACAGAGATATTATAATTAAGAATTGTTGTGGGATAAAAAGCTTCTTCCTGAAAGAATATTAATCGGCTTTTGAAATTAATATTCTTCACTAAATTCACAAAACTAAAAAAACAACCTACAAGGAGGGCTAAGATGAACGAATTAACCAGTTCTCAAATATGGATATTTGGAACCCTAGCAAGTCTGATCGCTGGTCTTGCTACTTCAATTGGAGCTATTCCAGTATTGTTTTTCAAAAAAGAGTTAAGCGAAAAAAATTTAGATATGTTTTTAGGATTTGCTGCCGGTGTTATGCTCGCAGCTACTGTTTTTTCACTTATAATTCCATCTTTAGACACGGGTGGAATATTAATAACTATTTTAGGGATATTTCTCGGCGCACTTACTATTGAATTAATGGATACCTTCTCCCCTCATGAACATTTTTTAAAGGGACATGAAGGACCTGAGTTAGCCCGTTTAAAGAAGATATGGTTGTTCGTTATCGCAATAGCACTCCATAACTTTCCGGAAGGAATGGCTGTAGGGGTGAGTTTTGGTGGTGGAATGATTGCTAATGGTATTACTGTAGCAGTTGCTATAGGACTACAAAATATTCCAGAAGGGACAGCGACAGCTTTCTCTTTAATTAAAGCAAATTATTCAAGAAAACAAAGTTTCTTTTGGAGTTTTTTGACAGGATTAGTCGAACCTATAGGAGGTTTACTTGGGGCATCTCTAGTGGTCTTAATGAAACCAGCCTTACCTTTTTTTCTTTCATTTGCGGGAGGGGCTATGCTGTACGTTATCAGCGATGAGATAATCCCAGAAACACATTCTCACGGATACGAAAGAACGGCTACTTTCTCACTGATTTTTGGATTTTTGCTGATGCTGGTCCTCGATGTAGCATTAGGCTAAATAAATAGACGTTTTAGAAATAAACTAATTTTCAAAATGCATGTTTTAGTGTTTTTAAAGACATTATAAAAACTTTTTTGGAGGTCAAAAAAATATGATAAGTCAATACATAATCTCAGTTCTAGCCGGTTGGGGCGCTGGAGCTGTTACAGGAATAATTGGAGCAAGTGCTGCAGCGGTAATTGTACCTGTTTTAATAACTTTTTTAGATATTCCAACTTTTGAAGCTATAGGAATAAGTTTAGCGACGGATGTGGTGGCATCGTTGGTAGCAGCAAATACTTATAGAAGAAACGGTAATATTGATTTAAAATCTGGATTACAGATGGCAATAAGTGCAATTGTGGGGGCTATAATTGGAACTTGGATTTCTTCATATGTTCCTTCAGCCGGATTAGGAGGATTTACTGGAGTTGCAATCTTATTAATCGGTATAAATTTCATAAGGAAGCCTTTACATCAAAGAATACAAACTATTCAAGAAAAACATAAAAATGATCCAAATATAAATAATGTCAAAAGAATTACTAGCTCAATACTTTGGGGTTTGTTAATCGGATTTATAGCTGGTTTTGTCGGTGCAGGCGGCGGAGTGATGATACTTCTTATACTTACCCTGGTTTTAAGATATAAAATTCACGTTGCAGTAGGAACTTCTGTTCTGATAATGGCTTTTACAGCATTATCTGGTGCTGTTTCTCATGCGTTGTATGCCCCAATCCCTTGGGATTTGTTAGCTTTCGCGGTTGTAGGTGGTGCTGTAGGTTCAAAAATGGCTGCAACATTCGCTAATAACGTTTCGGAAGAAAAACTTAGCAAAATTGCTGGAGTAGCATTTATCCTTTTAGGGGCAATGACAATTACAGACGGTATAATATCTTAATTGATGATAATTTTATTTTTTCCTTGCCCTTTTGCCATGTATAGATTTTGGTCGGCAATTTTGAAAAGTAAATCTATTTCATGGCTGTTACCATACGCTACTCCCGCAGAAAAAGTGACATTCATCTCTTGTTTTAGTTTACGGTTTATTCTTTTCAAAATAGAATAAACCTCTTCTTTTTTAACCCCTTCTAAAATTATTACGAACTCATCGCCACCATATCTGAATATACTATCTTTTTTTCTCAAATTATCAACACATAGTTGCGCAAATTTTTTTAAGAGTGTGTCTCCTTCTTCGTGACCGTAGGAATCGTTTACCTCTTTGAAGTCGTCTAAATCCACCATTACTAAGGCTATTTTCTGATTTTTTAAATATTTTATAGAAGAAATGTAATTTTCGTAACTTCTTCTGTTTCCAATATTGGTTAGCGGATCAATCTGAGCATCTTTTTTTAAGATACTTTGATAAATTTTATTTTGCCACATCATCCAACTTTCTTTAGCATAATAATCTAAAATTTCCAGTTGATCATCTGTAATTGGTTTCCCGTTATATCTATTATCGCAAAGATAAAAAGCAAGTCTTCCATTGTCTATTTCTATTGGTGAAATAGCTATTTCTCCCCTTAAATCAAGTAAATTTACTATCTTTTCCTCCAATCGACTTACAGGTAATTTAATAGTACTATGCGATTCAATTGCGTATTTAAAAAGATCATTATCTATTAACAATTCTTTTTTAATAGTAATACCTTTTATCCTTTTTTCTAAATTTGAAAAATAACTCATTCCAACTTCATACTGAGACAAATATAATTCTATATTTCTCTCAAGTGTCTCAAACTTTTCATAAGTTTTGTCAGCTTCTCTATCACTTTCAGGTCCAATAACTCTATGGACCTTGAAATCACCACTATCTTCAACAAATAAGATAGCCCTATTAAAACCTCCTGCAAAGCCGCCTGTTATCGCTGTCATAGTTATATATAACATTTCATCTATAGACGTTTCAGGTTTATAACTTTTTTCCAATATGATTTTGGAAGCCCTGAAGACATTGGCTATTTTTGAGGAATTGAGTAGGATATCTGTAAGCATTGATCCTACTAATGTGGAAGAATTTTTAATTATCTCATATACTACTATGCTTTCCTCTTTTTGAAATGTTTCGTAATTAATTTCAACTACGATCTCCATTTGAAATCTTTTTAGTTCTACTTTTTGTTCTTCTATGCAATTAGTCTCTTCTATGTTTTTTATCGTGAAGATTGAGAATGAATTACATATCTTTATGAATTTATACAAATTATCTGGTACTTTGAATGGATCAAAATGAATTTTAATCATAACTTCAAAATCAAAAAGAACTTCTTTTGTGAAGTTTTCAAGTAAAAGCGTAATACCTGGATTTACATAAGCAGACTTGATTTTTGGTTGATACTTTTCTGGCAATTTTACATTCATTTTATTTACATCTCCGTAATCTGAACCCACATTTTCATAATTATTTCTAATATTTCATCGGGTGTAATCAACTCACCGCTAGTTTTCGTTAAAGATTCCACATGTTTGTTCAATTTATTCAATCGTGACATCTCTTTAACGTACTGGCCTGTATTCATCTCTGGAACGATTATACTTTGAGCATTTTTAAATATTAATTTAAGTCTTGAGGTAGGCATGGGCCAAATAGTGATAGGCTTAAAGAACCCTACAGGAATTTTATCTGATCTCGCTTGTTTAACCGCCTTCAAGGCACTCCTAGCAACGCTCCCATATGCAACTACTACTATATCGGCATCTTGTAGCATATATTCGTTATAAATAGAAATTTCCTCGGCAGATAATCTAATTTTTGAATCCAAATGTTCTATCACTTTTGATATGGTGTTTGGATCTCTTATGGGAAAGCCACTTTCATCATGAACTAGGCCAGAAACATGAAATCTTGTTTTCCCCATTTCAACCAATGGATTTACCGCAAATTGTTCCTCTAAATCAAAAGGTAAAAATAATTCTTCTTCTCCTAGATCAATTTCCTTTAATCTTTCGACAATCTGTGGATTCTCTTTCTCGTAATCGAAATACACGTTTTCTCTCATATGTGCTAAAGTTTCATCTAACACCAAAATAACCGGTGTTCTGTATTTTTCTGCATAATTGAACGCTGTGACAGTATATGTATAAACTTCTTCCACTGTAGAAGGATATATCGCAATAATTTGGTGATCTCCATGAGTTCCCCACCGTATCTGCATTATATCTCCTTGAGAAGGCTTGGTAGGAAGTCCTGTGCTTGGACCACCTCTCATAACATCAACAAACACACAGGGCACTTCTGTCATAATGGCGTATCTTAAAGCCTCTTGCATAAGTGAAAATCCGGGACCACTAGTAGCAGTCATGGATTTTACACCTGCAAGGGAAGCACCTATTATAGCAGCTGCACTTCCGAGCTCGTCCTCCATCTGTATAAAAGTTCCTCCAACTTTTGGCAATTCTCTAGACATGTATTCGGCTATTTCGGTTGATGGTGTAATCGGATAACCTGCAAAAAAACGACATCCTGCTTTTATAGCAGCCATTCCAACCGCTTCGTTTCCTTGTAAAAAGAGCATTTTCCCCATTAATTTCACCTCTTCTAAAAAGAGCATTCATTTTTATTGATCTATTTGTTTAATACTTATCGCAAAATCCGGGCACATTCGTTCACATTGCAAACATCCAGTACATTTTTCTGAATCTGGAACAACTGGCTTACCAAACTCTTGTTCTATTATAGCATCTACTGGGCAAATCCAAGAACAGATACCACATTTTTTACAATAGTTATAATTTATTATCACTTTAAAATGTTTTTTAGTAGTTTGCATTTGATTATGCCTCCTCTAAATTAAAGTATACTTAAAAATAAACCTGCAGCTATAGCTGAACCTATTACCCCTGAAACGTTTGGTCCCATTGCATGCATTAAAATGAAGTTACCCGGATCGGTCTCTTGAGCAATATGTTGGGCTACACGAGCTGAATCAGGAACCGCTGAAACACCTGCAGCACCGATTAATGGATTAATTTTATCTTTAACGAACAAATTCATTAATTTTGCGAATCCTATTCCACTTGTTATTGCAACTATAAACGCAACTGCTCCTAACAATATGATTTTTAAGGTTACCAATGACAAAAATATATCAGCCGTCGCCGACACCCCTACCGATAACATTAAAAGTATTGTTACAGTGTCTAAAATATATCGAGAGGCTGCTTCGGCCAATCTACCCGTTACCCCGGATTCTTTCAACAAGTTTCCCAACATAAGCATTCCTACTAAAGGTAGAGATTGGGGAACCATTAAAGAAACTACAACAGTTGTTATTATAGGAAAAATGATTCTTTCTCTTTTAGAAACTTCCCTTAACCTTCTCATTCTTATTTTTCTTTCCCTCTTAGAGGTAAATAACTTTGAAACAAAGGGCTGTAGTACTGGAATAAGTGAAATATAAGAATAGGCTGCAACAGCTATGACAGGCAATATATCAGGAGAAAATTTGGAAGCTATGTATATAGAAGTTGGACCATCGGCACCTCCAATAATACCTATTGCCGCCGCAGAATGAAGATCAAATCCCAAAAAACTTGCCAGTAAAAAACTAATAAATATCCCTACTTGTGCTGCTCCACCGAGAAGTATCAATTTTGGGTTTGCAATCAAATAAGAAAAATCAGTTAGTGCTCCAATACCCAAAAAAATCAATGGCGGATAGATCCCCGTATCCAGTCCCAATTTTATATACCACAACAATCCGCCCGGTTGACCATTCTGAGGAGGCATAAGAATACCTGTTAATTCCGGGGGAATGTTAGCTATAACCATACCAAAACCCAATGGAATTAAAAGTAGTGGTTCTGCATGTTTAGATATAGCAAAATAGATAATAATCAATCCAAGAAGTATCATAAAAACTTGAGGCCAAGAAAGATTTATAAATCCAGTACTTGAAAAAAAGTTGAGTATGCCTTCCGATAGCATTTAAAAACCTCCTCGGAGATAAGTATGAAATTTTTTTCAATTACTTCTACTGTATTTTATTATAACATAAAAAAATTTACTGTTTCTACTTTGTGTAAAAGAATTTTTTTAATTTTTTTGGTATAATTAAAGTAGAATAAGTTTATTTATCAAACTAATCTCAAAGTCAATTAATCATAATAATATACTGGGGGTGCTCTTTTGAAATATAGAAAATTTGGTAAGTACGATGTAGAACTTTCAGCGTTGGGTTTTGGATGTATGAGACTGCCTGTTTTGAATGAAGACCCTTCTAAAATTGATGAAGAAAAGGCAACAAGAATGCTTAGATATGCTATTGATAATGGTCTAAATTATGTTGATACCGCGTATCCTTACCACCAAGGAAATAGTGAATACTTTGTAGGTAGAGCTTTAAAAGATGGCTACAGGGAAAAGGTTTACTTAGCCACCAAAAATCCTGTTTGGTTGGCAAATAAGTATGAAGATTTTGAAAAATATTTAGATGAACAGCTAAAAAAACTTGATACAGAATATATAGATATGTATCTCTTACACTCTTTGGATAAAGAAAGATGGAGTAAAATTTACAATCTAGACGTTCTGAATTTTCTGGATGAAGCAAAAAGAAAAGGCAAAATAAAATTTGCCGGATTTTCTTTTCACGACGATTTCAAAACTTTTAAAAAAATCGTTGATTCTTATAACTGGGATTTTTGTCAAATACAATACAATTATCTTGATACACATTTTCAAGCAGGAATCGCAGGATTAAAGTATGCTAAAAGAAAGGGTTTGGCGGTAATAATAATGGAACCAATTAGAGGAGGCAAATTGGCTAATAAATTACCTCAAGAAGCTCTCGAAATCTTGAGTAATTTAGATAAAACCAAGTCACCAGCTTATTGGGCGTTAAAATGGGTGTGGAACCATCCTGAGGTAACTACCGTTCTGAGCGGAATGTCCACAATGGAACAAGTGATAGAAAATCTTAAAACTGCAGATGATTCAGATCAAAATTCCTTAAGTGAAAAAGAATTAAAGGCGATTGAACAAGTCAGAAATATTTACAAGAGTAAATCCAAGATAGATTGTACTGGATGTAATTATTGTGTACCTTGTAAAAACGGTATACCTATTCCTACAATTTTTAGTATATATAATGAAGGCTACATATTTGATAACTTACCAGAGGCAAAAGAAAGATATCAAACTTTGATCAAACAAGGCATAGATGCCTCTATTTGTGAGGAATGTGGTGATTGCGAAGCAGAATGTCCACAGCATATACCTATAAGATTGTTTTTAAAGCAAGTCAAAAATGAATTAGCTTGATCCAAAATTATAGAGGTGATCTTTATGAATAAAAAAGTACTTGGTAAAACTGGGTTTGAGGTTTCTCTTTTAGGTTTGGGTGGGTTTCATATGTTGGAAATCTCACAGGATGTTGTTTCAAAATTAATGGATATTTATCTAATGTCGGGTGGTAATTACGTTGAGACTGCGGCTGAATACGGAGATGGCGAATCTGAAAAGAAAATTTCATACGCTTTGAAAGGTAGAAGAGATCAAGTAATTCTTGCTAGCAAATGCCATGCTCGAGATAAGAAAAATGCTCGACATTTTGTAGAAAGAACTTTAAAGAACCTAAACACCGATCATTTAGATATTTTGTTTCTCCACCATGTTACAACTGAAGAAGATGTCGACGCCTTATTGAAAAAAGATTCAGCCTTAGATTATCTGTTTCAAGCTAAAAAAGATGGGATTATAAGAGCATTGGGTGTATCTTTTCACGGCTTGGGGAATTATGCACTTAAACTGATAAAAACAGTAGACTTAGATGTTCTAATGACAGGTTTTAACTACTTGGATATATTTAATTTCCCGAGTACCTATCAAGAAGTCATTCCTTTTGCAAGATCAAAAAACATGGGAATTGTTGGCATGAAAGCTTTTGCAGATGGTTATCTTTATAGGTCTACCTACGATGCATTAAACTATGCTTTGACTCAGGATTTAGATGTAATGGTTGTAGGAGCAAACTCCGAAGACATGTTAAGAAAAGACATTCAGATAGCTGAAAATTTTAAACCTTTACCTAAAAAATCTGTAGAAAATCTGTATTATCGAGCTCCCGAACTTGGAAATTATGTATGTAGACAATGTGGTAAATGTTTGCCTTGCCCAGAAAATATAGAAATTATGAAAGTGTTTGAGTACGAGGGATGGTACGACAGACAAATGAGGGATTATCAACCTCACGAGGCCCCAGATTATGCGCTGAGAGAAAGATTGGCATTCTGGTTTGGAAACCAAAACGAAGCTAAAACCGCTTATTCTAAACTTAATAAGACCTTCAAAGATTGTACAAAATGCAGTATATGTGAAGAAAGATGTCCTTACGATATACCCATAATAAGAAAATTAAAATTAGTAGACTACAAGCTTGGAGAAGGAGAAATATTTTAAAATATTACATATTACTATAGTGATCGATACTTTACGCATTTAGGATTTTGAGAGGCTCAAAATAATACCCGTTTGGTGGCTCACCAAACGGGTATTATTCTTGATATTAGTTGTTAATGACTTCTTTCATACTTTTACCTTTCTTAAATATTAGATCCTTATACCAATTTTTATAATCGTTTAAGATCTTATCTTCTGAGATTTCATATATTTCATTTAGATCAGTAGTCATATCTATTTCTTCAAAAATTTCCGAAATTAAATCTTTTTTATCAGTAATTTGCTCAATTCCATAAGCGTTTACCATATCTAATAAAAGTTCTCTTTCAAACTCTTTCTTTTCTTTTAAATCTTGGAATATTAAGGAAACTTCGTTGATCATTCTCTTTATTTTTTCTAAATAGTACTCTTTATCCTGCTTTTTCAAATTTTCATCAAAAATTATATGATCCATAAAATCCATAAACTCTTCTTCCATTTCTATAAACAAATCGTACGATTCATTATAGTAATAAGAGTTTCCTAAAAACTGATCCCTGTTTTGCAAATCTGTAATATCTTTTAGCTCATCTTCTATATCTTCCATATTCTTTATAGTAAAATCAATATCGACATCGTCTATATCTTCATCGAAATAATAATCTTCTTCTTCTTCATTTTTTCCATTAAACAAATAATTTGTAAACCTTTCTAATTCTTGCCGAGGTTCAGAATTTTTCAGAAATTCTTTTGGATTGAGATTATACAATGTAAAAAAATCATCCGTAATATTGTAAACATTTTCGTAATTAACGATCGCTATTTTCTCGATTATTTTTTCATAAAATGGAGAGATCTTCTGAGCAATATTTGGAAGTATCGCTACCCGAAAATTATTTGTTTCGTTCAACAGATTTTTATAAAAACTTTCTATACTCTTGCGATCACTTTCTATATACATATCAAAATGATCTCCATAGTCGTTAGTGAAAATTAAGTGATGTTCGATTAAGCCTTTACCTATTTTTCTTAAAAACAAAAATGATAAATTATTACTTTCATTCAAAGAATAAATAAATGACTCCTCTGCAATTATCTCCGAAGTTTGGTTTTCATGATCAGAAGCAAGCACGGAAATCATACTCTTCTTTTTCGATTTAAAAAAAGCATTAATCCTTAAGATTGTCAATATCAACGGGATATATTCTATATCAAAGGTAAGTTTATCTAATTTCCCATTACCCCTTCCCTCCAAATTGAACTCGTTATTAAACCATTTGTAATTTCCGAACCTTCCTTCCACTTCATAAATATATTTTTCGTAAATATCAGGATCTTTGTTGTTTCTCAACATCGACTCGTCTAGGAAAATCTTTTTAACTGATACAGGCCGAAGTTTCATATAATCACCATAATTGCCTTTTAAAATTATCATCACAACACCTCTTTTACATAAAACTTTTGGAAATTTTTTTGGTATAATTGATTCTTCAATCACTCATATTTGTACAACTTAAAATGATAACCTAGAAATATAAATAACATCAATACAATTATAACACCTATTAATTGAAAATCCCAAGTAATTAAGCCGATTATACCAAAAACAACAGAAATAATATATGTAACTAATGCCACAAACAATGGTTTTATTTTATATTTTTTTCGAATTTTATCATAAATATGCTCCTTGTCCCCTAAAAAAGGAGATTTTTTACTAAGTAAACGTCTTATCACAGCATAAGCCAAATCCGTGAAATAAAACCCAGTGATAATTAATGAGATGAAGTAACCTCCTCTACCAGATCTCCCGGATAGAAAAGAAAAGGAATAAAACAAAATAAAACCCAAAAGATAAGAACCCGCATCGCCAAGAAAAATTTTAGCTGGTGGTAAATTGTATAATAGAAATCCAAAAATAGCAAAAGCAAAGATTAACAGTTCGTAATTTTTGGATATCAACGAAAAGAATAACAGACTTACTATTGCCGTTCCAGCACAAACTCCATCCATTCCATCAACCATATTCACTCCGTTAACTAGAGCAATTCCTGTTAATACCAAAATAAAAAACTGAAAAGGTTGTATAATTCCTCCAACAAAATATATTGCCATTGAAACTACAACAAACTCTGCAAATAATCTAACATAAGGAGAAACGCTCTTAATATCATCGTAAAGCCCAATAAAAGTTAAAATACTGGCAGGAATTATAAAACCAATATCATTGTAATAAAAGGGTAAGATTGAAAGAAAAATAGCAACACCACCCAAATAAGGAATGGGAGCCTTATGAACTTTCAACTTATTGTCAGGCCTATCAACAATATTGTATTTTTTTGCAACTCTTATCATAATGGGAACTAAAATAATTGATAAGACAAAAGAGCTTATACATTTTATGACTAACAAATTGCATTCACCCACAATTTTTCAAAATTTATGTTTTCCCGATCTTTGTAAAACGGATTGATTTTATTATACTCCAAAATGTTCCTAAACCATATGAAATATGCAAAAGTAAAAACATAAAAAAACTACAAAATAACAATAAAATATTTTTCTCTTTTATAGCATATTTTAATGAAAATAATGTGTCTAATAACAAATATATGAAAAAAGGAATCGCTAAAATAATATTAAAAGCAGTATTTTTTGATAGAACCAAAAATAAGAATAAGCAAAAAAGATACACTACGAAAATAAGAGGAATGAAATGTCTAAGGGAAATCCCATAAGGAGATATTTTTAGAGTTATGTAATTCCAAAAACCGTTTGAAAAATTCTTTTTCATAAAATCCAACAATCCATTTGGAACATAATATTTATTTGTAATTGGCAATAAAAAGATTTTTAAACCCTTTTTTCTCATTCTATAATTAAATTCAATATCTTGATTTCTTAAAAGTTTATCATTAAAATATCCAACCTTATCAAAAACTTCTCTTCTATAACATGCATATGCAACGGTATCAACTTCTCGTGGCTCTTTCACTTGATATCTATGCCTGGATGCTGTACCAAAGGGGGAAGAAAACGAGAAAGCCATCGATTTTTGTAAACAACTTTTAGCATTAACGGGGGTCGCCAAAGACACTCCTCCAACTGCGCCCGCTTCTGGGTGTTTCATCAAAAACTTCACACAAGATTCCAAATATTTTTTATCAAATTCCGTATGGGAACCAGCTATAAAAACAAAATCCCCCTTACTATTTTTGATCCCTAAATTTAAACCGTAAGGGGTATATTTTTTTTTATTCGTAATGATTTTTATATTATTACTCTTTTCAGCGAGTTTCTCTATTATACTAACGGTATTATCCGTCGACTGACCATCAACGACAATTATCTCATCCGGCTTTCTTGTCTGATTGATTAAAGAATTTAACACATTTTCGATCGTTTTTTCTTCATTTCTACAAACTAATATTACTGAGACTAAAGGTAAAGAAATTTGGTATCACTCCTTGTTTGCGTACTGTGCAAACTATGTTTTTTGCTGGTTTATGCAAAATAGTTTTTTTAAAATAAATTTTGATTTTGGGGTTTTTAAGGGGCAAAGCCCCTTAATGCACATTAATATCTATGATACCTTCTCTGTGTTACCAACAAAGTAACGCCATTTTCCTCTAAAATCTTTATATACTTTTCGTATCCCGGTAAGGTTGGAGGAACAATTACCTTTTCAACCTGCCAATTTAATATTGCATCAGTAATTTTCTCAGAATTAATAGGAGAATCAAATATAATTGTTCCTTCCTTCAGAAGTACTTCAAATCTTTCCAAAGTATTTTCAAGGGCATTTAATGCGATTTCTCTGTTCAAACAAGACTGATTACCACAACAAATGAGATTATTTTTTACATACACAGAGGTATCAGATTTATGAATCTTAGCGATCTCGAAGCCCAATTGTTCTGAAGGAGATAAATTCAAAGCAATCTCTTGAAAATTTTGCTTTACGACCAAATCACCATCCACGATATATTCTTCTTCTTGTTCCAAAACTTTTTTATTAACCTTAAAAACCATCGGTTTAAAGGAAATTATTTCTTCTCTTTGTTCAAGATTATAAGAAGTCATTACTCCGTCATGTTTTGAATCTTTCAACTCAGTAATTATATTTGGATCGTCACTATAAACAACCCCGCCTTTTAGTTCTTTAATAATTCTAACAAATTGTTTTTTTTCTTCTTCAGTGGGAGAAGAATATCCAAATACGAAAATTCCTTTCTTTGCAAAACCCAAAAACTCATTGTTTGTAAAACTCGCCAAATGAAAAAGTAATTTTATGTCTTTTAATATCCTCAATGTAGGCTTTTTATGAAAAGTTAAATTTTCTAGATAATCGATGAAAGTATCCTTTCCCAAAAATTTCATTAAAATCGCTTCTTGCATTGGATTAGAGCCATACCTTAAGTTTCCCAATATTTCAAAAAATTCATGGTCAAACTTCTCGGCTGCAAATAGTTCAGAAAAGATTTTATGAATGCTGGCATCGTACTTAGATGTAGAAAAGAAAACTTTCAATGCCAACTTTCTTCTTAATTGTAAAGGAACATCACCACAATCCTCTAAATTGTCAATAACTATTTGATAATCTTTTGGATCTACCAATGCCACAACATCTTTATAATTTTTTGCAGCCGCCCTAAGAAGAGAATAGCCTCCAATATCTATATTTTCTAAAAGTGTTTCCTCATTCTTTGTTTTTTTTGCAATTTCCTCAAAGGTAGGAAAATTACCCACAACCATATCAATTTTTTTAATATTATAATTAATCATATCTTCTTCATGCTGTTTATTGTTAGACTTGGCTAAAATACCTCCAGCTAATTTTGGATCTATACTTTTAACACGCCCACCTAGAATTTCAGGAAATCCAATATAATCAGCCATCTTTACAGTAGGAATTCCTTTTTCTTGAAGATATTTATTTGTCCCTTCTGTACATATAATTTCGACACCATTGCGAAATAAAAAACTAGCTAAATCCTCTAAATTAGTTTTGTCGTAAACTGAAATAATAGCCCTTTTTATATTCATTAGATACCTCCAGTAAAAAAAATTAATTTCCTTAAAAAGGAAAGCAGAGACGATCCTCGATGAACGTCTCTTGCTCTGCAATAATAAACATTTTAGACCTTTTTTGTTAATACAACTAAATGGTATACTTTCCAGGAGCTTTGGCGAACAACCTAGTTTTTTCAACATGATCCAAATCTAATATGTATTTAGTGAACCTTTCTATACCTATACCACAACCTGCAGAATGTTTTAATAACCCTTCTTTTGCTAATTTCAAATAATCTTCATAGCTTTCTAGACCATTACCCTTCAATTTGATTCTTTTAACTATTTGCTCATACTCATGCTCTCTTTCACCACCAGATATGCCTTCACCATGACCTTCAGGATATATTAGATCAAAATCTAACAAAACTTCTGGATTATCAATATCTTGTTTATCATAAAACTCTCTCTCTAAAAGTGGCATATCTATCAACCACACAGGTCCTTCAGCTCGCTCAGATAAAATTTTTTCATAATCATCACCGTAAAGTTCTTTTGCTTTTTTTACACTTATTTTTTGAAAAGGCTTAGTAGGAACTCTCAAATTTGGGTGATACTTTTCTATTATACCAGAATATTTCGTCAATATACCTTTTAATACATAAATTATTAAATCTTCCATCAAATCCATAATCTCTTCTCTTTTCATTTCTTTAGCCTCTATATCCAGTTGAACAAAATCAATCAAGTGTCTACCAGAAGAATATTTTTCCGCTGTTTCCAACCTTAAATTTGGTGAAAATGAAAATATTTTATCATGAACCAGAACGCTAACTTGCTTTTGCAAAATCATGGATTTAGTAACATAATATTTGTTACCATAATAATCTATTTGAGCATCAAAAACGTCGTGATTTAAAGGATCGGTGATTGTTGAAACGATCACCGGAAGAATTTCAACAAAACCCTTTTCTGAAAGAAATTCTCTCGATAATCTCAGTATTTCAGATTGAACCAAAAGTGCGTCACTGTAAGTCTCGTCTTCCAAATAAATTTTTACTAACTCAACAGAATCCACTTTTCTATCTTTTTTCTCTACTTCTGCCATAATTTTCCCTCCTGTAGTGTTTTTTAAAGACGTTATATCGTCTTTTAAAATAAAAATAAAAAAACCGACGCTGTTTTTTCTGCGTCGGCAATTTCCAAAACAACAATGCACAGCGTAATCACCGACGCTGTTTATTGTTATTATTATTTACTTTTTTAGAAACTGATAGCATTTTTGATATTTTCATAACCATTTTCTCCTAAATCAATTTTTCTTACTATCTTTATAAATTTTCAAATTTGATTAATTATACTATAAAAAAAAATATTTGTCAAATTAAAAAGGCTGTATAATAAAAATGGTTGATGAGATACTTGACAAAAGGGATAAAAAAAGATATCACTCCTCATAGAACAAAAAAATAAAAAGAGAG
>NZ_AZRN01000035.1 GCF_002895565.1 Petrotoga mexicana DSM 14811 | reverse complement strand
CCCGAAACACCCATACACACAGATGCTGAAAGAATCGATACCTGAACCAGATCCGAAAAAGAAATGGACAGAACGGATAAGTATAAAAGAGTTGGAAACAGAAGAGTACATGAGAAAAGGATGTAAGTTTGCAGGTAGATGCCCGTTTGTTATGGAAAAGTGTAAAGATAATATGCCACCAGAAATACAAACAGAAAATCGTATGGTTCGTTGTTGGTTGTATGAGAATAAGGAAGATAAATAAAACAAGAGTCGTACAAATAAAAAGGGGGATTTAAAAAACATGGAATATCATGTGGCAAAGACTGGCTCTGATCAAGCTTTAGGAACTAAACAAGATCCTTTTTTAACGATAAATAAAGCCGCTTCTGTTGCTATGGCTGGAGATAAAGTTATAGTTCACGAAGGGGTATATCGTGAATGGGTAAAACCTAAAAACAAAGGATTAAGCAACAAAAGAAGAATTACCTATCAAGCAGCTGAAGGAGAAAAGGTAATTATTAAAGGATCTGAAAGGATCCAAGATTGGCAAAAGGTTGAAGGAAACATCTGGAAATGTGAATTACCAAACTCTTTTTTTGGTGACTTTAATCCGTACAAAGAAGAAATATTTGGAGATTGGCTTGTTACGACTGATCAAAAGAGACATTTAGGAGATGTTTATCTAAACGGTATGTCGTTTTACGAAGCTAACAGTTTTGAAGATTTAAAAGATCCTAAGGTTAGAACAGAGACAGTAGACCATTGGACACAAAAAAAGGTTCCGGTTTTAAATCCAGAGCAAACAAAGTATGTTTGGTATGCGGAAGTAGATGATCAAAAAACAACTATATACGCAAACTTCAATGGTGCGAACCCAAATGAAGAATTAGTAGAGATCAATGTACGCAGATCCTGTTTTTATCCAGATCAAATTGGGAGAGATTATATAACCGTGAAAGGTTTTGAAATGGCTCATGCTGCAACACCATGGGTTCCGCCAACAGCAGATCAACCTGGATTAATTGGAGCAAACTGGAGTAAAGGTTGGATAATTGAAAACAATATTATTCATGATTCAAAATGTAGTGCAATAAGTATAGGTAAGGAAGGTTCGACCGGACATCTATATCATTCAACTCGTAAAGACAAAACTGGGCATCAATACCAATTAGAATCTGTTTTTAGTGCTGAACATATCGGATGGAGTAAAGAAAGTATCGGGTCACATATTATTCGGAATAATACAATTTATGATTGTGGTCAAAATGCGATTGTAGGTCATTTAGGATGTGTTTTTAGTGAAATCTACAATAACCACATTTATAGAATTGCTATAAAAAGAGAATTTTGGGGACATGAGATTGCAGGTATCAAATTACATGCAGCCATAGATGTTCAGATTTATCATAATCGTATACATGATTGTTCTTTAGGGTTATGGCTGGATTGGCAAGCACAAGGAACAAGGGTAAGTAAAAACTTATTTTACAAAAATAATCGTGATTTATTTGTGGAAGTAAGTCATGGCCCGTATGTTATAGATCACAACATCTTAGCTTCTGAATATGCAATAGATAACATGTCTCAGGGTGGTGCCTACATTAACAATTTAATTGCTGGTAAGATGGAGAAAAGAAAAGTATTAAATCGTTATACTCCATACCATAGACCACATAGTACAACGGTTGCAGGGTATGCCTGTGTTTACGGTGGTGATGATCGTTTCTACAACAATATCTTCATTGGGAAAGATGGATTGAAAGGTGTTGGGACATCACATTATATGAATCATACAACATCATTAGAAGAGTACTTGAAGAAGGTAGATGAAAAAGGTTGGGATATTAAAACGCTTGAGTTAATAGAACAACCGGTGTATATTAATAACAATGCCTACTTCAATGGAGCGGAACCATTTGAAAGGGAAAAAGAGAAATTAGTTGATAAAAATTTTGATCCAAGATTTACTGTTATTGAGAAAGGTGAAGAAGTTTATATGTCTTGTGAACTTCCTGATACTTTTGAAAATATTGTAGGCGAAGTATGTTCAACAAATTCTTTAGAAAGAGTTAGGATTGTTGATGCTGATTTTGAACGTCCTGATGGGGGAAATTTAGTCTTAGACACAGACTTTTTAGATGAACAAAAACCTGAGAAAAGTTCCTTAGGTCCAATCTCTACTTTGAAAAAAGGTAAGAACTATATCAAAGTTTGGTAATGAAAATCAATACTAAATGTTCCATTTTTTTAGAACTATTGAGAAGGAGCCAGTATACAATGAAAATATCTTTCGGCTTTTATCCACAAGGCAAAATAAAGGCTTTAACCATGAGTTATGATGATGGACAAATTTATGACAGAAGATTGATAAGGATTTTCAATAAGTACGGAATCAAAGGTACCTTCCATTTAAATTCAGGAAAATTAGATTCAGAACCATTTTTAAACTCTTCCGAAATAAGGGATCTCTTTGAGGGGCATGAAGTTGCTATACATACATTAAATCACCCTTATCTCACAAAAGTACCAAAGGAATCAATAATTGAGGAAATTATGGAGGATAGGGAAAGATTAGAGTCTTTAGTAAACTATCCAATAAGGGGTATGTCATATCCTTATGGGGATTACGGTGAAGAACTTTTAGAATTACTTCCGTATTTGGGAATTGAATATTCAAGGACGGTTAATTCCCATGGTAACTTTTCTTTACCTACACATTTTTTAAGGTGGAATCCTACTTGTCATCATGATGATAACTTGTTAAAAAAATATGAAGAATTCAAGAAATTAGAATCTAATGAAACTATGCCTTTGTTGTATGTATGGGGGCACAGTTTTGAATTTGAAAGGAATAATAACTGGGATATGATTGAAGACTTTTGCAAAAAAATATCGAACGATGAAACAATTTGGTATGCGACAAATGCAGAGATCATGGATTATTTGAAAGCTTTAAAGAATCTAAAATTTAGTGTAAATAAAAAAATAGTTTATAATCCTTCTGCTTTAACGGTATGGATAGGAGTGGATGGTAATCCAGTGAAGGTAGAAGGCGGCAGATATCTGACTTTATAGTTCGAAATCTATGTGTCATAGTAAAATTAAGATTTTGATTTTAAAAGGGATTCACAAGGTAACGGTTAGGTTAAAGTATGTTTTGGAATATCTCAGGCAGTACTAAATTTGTGGAAAGGAGGAGTGATGAAATGAAGGATTTATTATTTGTAACCTCATTGTTAGGTATTGGTTTACTGGCTGCTATTCTATTGGGAGGATCAAATCAAACAAATAGTCTAAATGAATTTATAAATCCAGGAGATTATGAGATGGTTTTGAACTTCGAAGAACCGGTTCAAATTGAAAAAGTTGGAGAATCAGTTTCGATTACAGTAGTAGATGAATTTTCCTTCGAAGGTCAAAAATCCTTAAAGATAGAGAATAGAACTTCAGGATGGGAAGGTGCAGAAATTGATCTAACAAAAGATTGGCAAATTTTTAATTCAGCTAATTTCCAAATTACTACTCATATTTATCAAACTTCTCCTGATCCTCAATTATTTAGGATAGTAGCTTATATAAAAGATAGTAAAGGGGAGCGCTTTGAAACAATCACTGAGAAGGTTGTGATGCCAAACTATTGGAAAGAGATAAATGAAGAGTTCAAATTCAGTTTTAATGAACCCGTTGATAAATTTTCCTTAAGAATAGTAACTCCTTTGGAAAGTAATTTCACATACTATATAGACAACTTTCAGATTCTGGGAACTAACAAAGTTGAAAGAGCAGGAGTGATCTCTAAGACAAGTTTTGAAGACGAACAGTATAGTTGGGAACCAAGAGGAGATGAAGTCTCTATTTCGCCATCTAATAAAGTATCCCATAGTGGGAAATATTCTTTAGCTGTTGAGGGAAGGAAAAGTAATTGGAATGGCCCACAAATAAATCTTGCAAAAACCTTAAAACCTGGAACCAGTTATGATTTTGAAATATACGTATATCAAGATACGGGGCAAGATCAATTAATCACTCTCACAATGCAGAGAAAATACGCTTCTGATGCTAATACTAACTACGATACGATCTTATGGCAAAAAAAGGTTCCTTCGAATACCTGGACACAATTAACAGGTTCTTATACGGTTAAATCTGGAGCAGTAGTGGAAGAGTTGATCTTTTACGTTGAATCACCGAATCCTACGCTCTCATTTTATTTGGATGATTTTTCAATAATAGATAAATCGATTCCTCTATATGAACCTGAATGGGAAATTATAGATTTAAAAGATAAATATAAAGACAATTTTGATATAGGAGTTGCTATTCCTTACAAAGTTTTAGTTAATCCTCTTGAAATGAAGATGGTCGAAAAGCACTTTAACTCTATTACCGCTGAAAACGAAATGAAGCCAGAAAGTATTTTAATGGACTTAGGAAGTTATGATTTTTCAGTTGCCGATGAGTATATTGAATATGCTAAAGAAAAAGGTATAAAAGTTCGCGGACATACTTTAGTCTGGCACAGTCAAACACCTGAGTGGTTCTTTAAAGACGGAGATGGCAATTTAATTTCAAAGAACGAACTTCTTTCAAGAATGGAAACTTATATACACGACGTTGTCGGACATTTCAAAGGAGAAGTATATGCATGGGATGTTGTCAATGAAGCAATTGATCCCAATCAACCAGATGGTTATAGAAGGTCTCTTTGGTATGAAATCATGGGCCCAGAGTATATTGAATATGCATTTAAATTCGCTCATGAAGCCGATCCAAACGCTAAGCTTTTCTATAACGATTACAATACTTACGAACCAGAAAAGAGAGATTATATATACAACATAGTAAAGGAATTAAAGGCAAAAGGAGTTCCAATTGATGGGATTGGAATGCAAATGCATATTGGAATTGGAACGGATCTCAGACAGGTTGAAGAGGCTATTAAGTTATTCAGCTCTATTCCTGATATAGAAATTCAAATAACTGAAATTGATATGAGTGTTTATACAGATCAAGGATCCAATTACATGTCTCCACCATACGAAGTCTTAGTTGAGCAAGGGTACAAATACCAAGAACTTTTTGATATCCTCAAAAAATACGATGATGTTATAACCAGTGTAACTTTCTGGGGCCTTAAAGACGACTATTCTTGGAAAAATCAAACCAGAAATGATTGGCCGCTTTTGTTTGATAAAGATTATCAATCAAAATACGCATATTGGGGAATTGTAGAACCAACTGTTTTGCCAATAGTTCCAAAATCCAATGCAATCTCTCAAGGTACCGCTATTCCATATGGTATGTTAGATGATGATTATTTGTTTTCAAAGCCAATATTCATATATGATGAGAATGGGGAAGAAAAGCTTAATGCAAGAATAATATGGAATGAAAACAAATTATTTATTTATGGTGAAGTCTTCAACGAAACAAGTGATGAAGAAGATGGAGTGGCGATATTCATTGATCCTAATAATGCCAAGACACCTTACCTACAAGAAGATGATATATGGGTGATTATTCATCCAGATTGGACTGTTAAGAAAAATAAAGAAGATATGGAAGTTGAATATTTTGTTAGCCCGGGTTATAAAAAATATTCTTTTGAATGTTCCATAAATCTTTCGACGAAATTAGAAAAAGGGAAAGAAATTGGATTTGACATAGCGGTAATAGATGGAGAGAGCATATATAGTTGGAGTGATAACACAAATCAACAGAAATCGCAAACAATAAATTATGGAGTATTAACCTTGGAAGGTGTATCCGTAGGAACAGCAAAATATGGTACACCGATTATAGATGGAGAAATAGATGAGGTTTGGTTTCAAAGCGAAGAATATATCACTGAAACTATTGTATCGGGTAGCTCAAATAACGCAAAAGCCAACTTTCGAGTACTTTGGGATGAAAATGCCTTGTATGTATTGGCTATTGTCGAAGATCCTATTCTTAATAAAGAAAATGCAAACGCTTGGGAGCAGGATTCATTAGAAATATTCATAGATGAAAATAATAATAAAACAGGTTTTTACGAAAATGATGATGCACAGTACAGAGTCAATTACGTAAATACCCCTTCATTTGGTACAGGAGGCTCTGCGGCCAATTTTAAAACTGCTACAAAGATTGTAGAAAATGGTTATATAGTAGAAGCAGCAATTTCTTGGAAATTTATTTCCCCAAGTGGAGGAGAAGTCGTTGGATTTGATGTTCAAGTCAACGATGCAGGTGCAACTGGAAGTAGAGTAGGTATAACTACTTGGAATGACCCAACTGGGAATAATTATCAGAGCACTGTAAACTTTGGGAATATTATTTTAGAAAAATAAGTAAAAATTAGTACTTTTTGTTTATTCTTGGTGGCTAGGAGGAAGTTTGAATGTTTCCATATTCAAATGATGTAGATTATCAATGTTGGTTAAATTATCAAAGATTAGAAACTCCAAGTTTATCTGATCAATATAAAGAATATTTAAAAAACATTGTAATAAATATCGACGGATATATAATCGATTCTATTAAAAATGAACTTTATTATAGTATAAAAAAATTTTTTAATATAGAGGCCATCATAACTAACAAGCCTATTAAACGTACTTTTACAATAATTTCGAAATTAGATGGGGGTTCATTTTTCAGTAACACAATAAAAGAAGAAGAATACACCTCATTAAGTGAAGAGGGCTTTTTGATCAAAAAAGTAGAAAATTCTACAAAAAAATTTATATTAATAACAGCGAAATCTGATGAAGGTTTGCTATACGGTACCTACAAATTAATCCAAAACATACAAATGGAAAAACCTTTAGATCAGTTAAATCTATTAGAGAAACCTTATATCCCTCTGAGAATTATTAATCACTGGGATAATTTGGATGGAAGCATTGAAAGAGGATACGCAGGTAAATCAATTTTTTATCGTAATAATGAATTGGTTGATAATCTTGATAGAATAAGAGATTATGCTAGATTGCTTTCCTCTATAGGTCTTAATGGTATAGTTTTGAACAACGTTAATGTTAAAAGCGAAGAAACGAAATTAATAGCAGAAAGAATAAACATTGTTGAAAAACTTTATGATGTATTTAAAAGATATGGTATAAAAATTTATTTAAGCGTAAATTTTGCAAGCCCTATGATAATTGGAGGATTAAAAACCGCTGACCCTTTGGATAAAGAAGTAAGAAAGTGGTGGAAGGAAAGAGTCGACTTTATATATAATCGCATCCCCGATTTTGGGGGTTTCCTCGTAAAGGCAGATTCAGAAGGGCAGCCAGGACCATTTACTTATAACAGAACGCATGTTGATGGTGCAAATATGTTAGCTGAAGCTCTTGCTCCTCATGGTGGATTGTTAATATGGAGAGCATTTGTATACAATTGCTATCAAGATTGGAGAGATAATGAAACAGATAGAGCGAAAGCTGCTTACGATACGTTTATGCCACTTGATGGAAAATTTCTTGATAATGTGATCATTCAAATTAAAAATGGGCCAATGGACTTCCAAGTAAGAGAACCGGTAAATCCTTTATTTGGAGGGCTCCAAAAAACAAATCAAATACTTGAATTTCAAATTACTCAAGAATACACTGGACAACAAAAACATCTCTGTTATCTTGTTCCCCAATGGAAAGAAGTTTTAGACTTTGATACTTTCTTATTTGGTGAGGGAACCTCAGTTGCAAAGATCGTTTCTGGTTCTATATTTAATTCACCGAATTTTGGAATAGCTGGAATATCAAATATTGGGGATGAAATTAACTGGACTGGCCATACATTAGCACAAGCAAATTTGTACGGATTTGGTCGCCTTGCTTGGGATCCTTCCTTGAGTGGTAAAAAAATTATAGAAGAATGGATAAAATGTACTTTTGGAAATAATGAAACTGTTTTAAATAATTTATCCGAAATGATGTTAAAGTCTTGGAATATTTATGAGAAATATACAGCACCTTTAGGAGTAGGTTGGATGGTTAATCCTGGTCATCATTATGGTCCTAATGTTGATGGATATGAGTATTCAAGGTGGGGTACTTACCACAAAGCTGATCATTATGGTATAGGTGTAGACAGAACCTTGAAATCAGGAACGGGCTATACAGCACAGTATCGTCAACAAAATTTTGAGAAATACGAACATTTAGATTCTTGCCCCGATGAACTATTACTTTTTTTTCATCATGTCTCTTATATTTACAAATTGAGCAATAACAAAACCGTCTTACAACATATTTATGATACGCATTTTGAAGGAGTCGAAGATGTACAATGGTTAATAGATAAATGGCAAGGCTTAGAAAGATATATTGATAGTAAAAGATATAGTTCTGTTTATCAAAGATTATTAGAACAAAGGGAAAGTGCTAAAGAATGGAGAGATGTTATAAATTCATACTTTTATAGAAAAACAATGATCTATGATGAAAAAAGGAGAAAAATATACTGAAAAAAGACAAAAACGATAAAATATTTTACAAGGGGGAAGTTTTTATGCAATTTTACAAAAATCCAAATAAACCGATAGAAGAGCGTGTTGAAGACCTTTTAAAACAAATGACTTTGGACGAAAAAATAGCCCAACTTGGTTCTTTTTGGAGTTATGAGCTTCTTGATAATGGTAATTTCTCTTTTGAAAAAGCTCAAAATTTATTGAAAGAAGGAATTGGTCAGATAACTCGTCCAGGAGGAGCGACAGGATTCTCTCCTAAGAAAACAGCTGAATTGTCAAACAAAATTCAGAGATTTCTTCTTACTGAAACAAGATTGGGGATTCCTGCTTTTATGCATGAAGAATGTTTGAGTGGTTACATGACAAGAGGAGCGACCATTTTCCCTCAGATGATTGGTGCGGCAAGTACTTGGGAACCTCCATTAATAGAACGAATGACAACAAGTATAAGAAATCAAATGAAAGCTCTTGGAATACATCAAGGATTATCTCCAGTTGTTGATGTAACTAGAGATCCTAGATGGGGGAGAACTGAGGAAACTTTTGGAGAAGATCCATATTTGGTTGCAAAGATGGGAGTTTCATATGTTAAAGGGTTACAATCTGATGATTTGAAGAATGGAGTAGTTGCTACTTTAAAGCATTTTGTGGGTTATGGGGTTTCTGAAGGTGGGATGAATTGGGCGACAGCTCATATCCCAGAAAGAGAACTAAAAGAAACATTTCTCTTTCCTTTTGAAGCTGTTATTAAAGAAGGAAAAGCTAAATCTGTCATGAATGCTTATCATGAGATTGATGGTATACCTTGTGGAGCTTCTGAAATTTTGTTGAGAAAAATTTTGCGAGAGGAATGGGGTTTTGATGGCATTGTTGTTTCCGATTACTTTGCAATCAATTCATTGATGGAATATCATAAATTAGTATCAAATAAAAAAGGAGCAGCTATAAAAGCGTTAAAAGCTGGGATAGATGTTGAACTTCCCTCTTTTGATTGTTATAAAGAACCATTAAAGAATGCGATAGAAAATGGAGAGCTTTCTGAAGCATTTATTGATAAATCTGTTAGAAATATTTTACGATTAAAGTTTAAGATGGGATTATTTGAAAATCCTTATGTTGATTTAGAAAAGGTTCCAGATAATTTAGATACACCTGAAGATAGGAAACTCGCGTATGAAATTGCTAAAAAATCAATTGTTCTATTGAAAAATAATGGAATAGTGCCTTTGAAAAAGAATCCAAACATAAAAAAAGTTGCAGTAATTGGACCAAATGCAAACAGCGCTAGAAATTTAACAGGGGATTATACTTATTTAACACACTTAGAAACCTTAAAACAAGGAGCTTTCGGTACTTCAGCAATGGAAGGAATTACTTTTTCTGAAAGTGAATTGCCAATAAAAACCATATATGAAAGTTTGAAAGAAAAATTAGAAAAGTTAAATGTGGAAACATCTTACGCAAAAGGTTGCGAAATAAATGGCGACAACAAAGAAATGTTTAAAGAAGCAATCGAACTTGCTAAAATATCTGATGTTGCTATTCTAGTTTTAGGTGATAAATCTGGGTTAACATTAGATTGCACAACTGGTGAATCTCGTGATAGTTCTACGTTGATTTTACCAGGTGTACAACTTGATTTACTAAAATCTGTTATAAATACGGGAACACCTGTAATTGTTGTTCTTGTAAACGGAAGGCCATATTCGTTAGACTGGGTATCAAAAAATGTTTCTGCAATATTTGAAGCTTGGTTACCTGGTGAAGAAGGTGGCAATGCTCTGGCCGATATTATTTTGGGTAATGAGTCCCCTTCAGGGAAATTGCCTATATCTTTTCCGCGTCATGTGGGACAAATTCCAGTTTATTATAATCACAAGCCTTCTGGAGGAAGAAGTCAATGGTGGGGAGATTATACGGATTCACCTGCCAAACCACTATATCCTTTTGGTCATGGTCTCAGTTATACACAATTTGAATATACGAATCTTCAAATTGAAAGTAGCGATAGAATCGTGAAAATAAGCATGGATGTTAAAAACATAGGTGAAGAGACAGGTGATGAAATTGTTCAGCTGTACGTGAATGATGAAGTCGCTAGTGTAACTAGACCTGTGAAAGAATTAAAGGGTTTTCAAAGAATTACACTTAAACCTTCAGAAAAGAAAAGAATCATTTTTAATCTCCCAATAGAGACTTTAGCGCTATATAATGAAAAAATGGAATTTTTGGTTGAAAAAGGTTATTTTAAAGTTATGGTGGGATCCTCTTCTGAAGATATAAGGTTAAATGAAAAGTTTTACATTGATAAAGATATTAAAATTTCGCCTCAAAACAAGAAGTTTTTTAGCGATGTGGTTCTGGAAGAAAATTAAAGCTTATTTTACGGAATTTAATATAAAAATCGAGGTGGATTACCTTGTTTAAAAGCATAAGAGGAAAACTTTCTTTAACAATTATAATAATATTAGTTTTATTTGGCGTTGTCGTTGTTTTTAATATTGTCTCATTGATTTCATCAAATGATGGACTTTCTAATTATAAAGATTTGTCAAATGACACGAGTAGAATTTCTGAAATAGAAAACAACTTTTTTGAAGCTGCTTTGGCCTTCAAAGATTATGTGATTAACTACGATGAACAAACACAAGAAATTATTACTCAGAATATCAACGCTGTTCAAAGTTTCTTTACAGATGAAACTACCGATTCTACACTAGTACAAAACATAATCACAAAGATAGGGGACTATGAAAGCGGTTTTAATCAAATTGTTCAATTGAACGAAGAAAAGAATAGGCTCGTAAATCAAGATTTTAAAGATATATCCAATGAATTACGCCAAAGTATTACTGACTTTAAAACCTTAGCCCAAGAAAATAACGTTTCAACCCTCGTTTTTTACGCTGATAGCTCGTTAGAAATAGTAGATAGTATAAAAGAGCTTGCTTCTGTTTATTTTTCTTCTAAATCAGTAGGTGACAAAAACAGTGTCATGAATGCTTTTGATGAGTTAGAATCACAAATAGCCATTTTAGAGCAAGGATTAGTATCAGACGAACTAACTGAAATGTTCAACAAGACGAAAGATGTGGTTGAACAATTCAAAGACACATTCAACCAAATAGTCACAGCGATAGAATCCCAGGAGCCTATAATCGGGCATATGGAGCAAGCAAGAGTAGAGATACTCAATCTATTAGAAGAACAAAGAAATGAATTAAAGGTTCAACAAGACACGTTAGGACCATCACTCATAGAAGAAAACAACAGGGCGATAACCTTGACAGCCATCCTAACCGTAGTAGCTTTCGTAGTATCGATAATCATGATTATCTATCTAATAAGGAGCATAACGAAACCACTGTTAGACTTCAAAAATAAGATAAACCAATTCAAAGAAGGAGACTTAACGGTAAACTTTGAAAGTAAAAGCAAAGATGAAATAGGACAGATGGCAAACGCTCTATCAGAAATGAGTAAAGAATTGAGAAGATCCATGGGGTCAATAAGGCAGGCATCAGACAAAGTAGAAAACGCATCAGAAAGTCTAACGCGCTCATCACAAGAAAGCAGAAAGAACTCAGAAGAACTCAAAAACCAGATGGACAAGATACAAACAAGTACGGAAGAAACGGCAGGAAACGTAGAAGAAGTAACCTCAGGGGTAGACGAAGTGGCAAAGGCGGCACAAGGTGTATCTCAAGATGCACAAAGACTAAGTGAAGAAGCAGATGAAA